>JABDPL010000090.1 GCA_013042825.1 Flavobacteriaceae bacterium
CATCTACCATCTGTCCTGTACTTAATTCAATACAAAGGATGCGTTTGATTTGGTCTGCCAATTCAAATAAGGGCTGTTTTGGGAATGGGAACAGGGTTATAGGTCTTAACAGCCCCACCTTTATTCCTTTCTCCCGGGCCAATTCAACAGTTTTTTGAGCGATCCTGGCACTCGAGCCATAAGCAACGATCAGGTATTCGGCATCGTCGCAATGAATTTTTTCGTAGCGCAGGTCCTCTTCTTCCATCTGTCTGTACTTCTTAACCAGCTTATTCACGCGTTCTTCCAACTTTCTGGGTTCGAGATAGAGCGAGGTAATGATGTTGCGTTCTTTTCTACCTTTCTTACCGATGGTTGCCCAATGTCCATACCTTGATTCCACCTCTTCATCCGAAAGCCGTTCCAACTGGTCTTTCAGTTCCACTTTTTCCATGATCTGACCGATCATCCCATCGGAAAGGATCATAACCGGAGCCCTGTATTTAAAGGCAATATCAAATGCGTCTGATACAAAATCGGCCATCTCCTGAACCGAGGACGGTGCGAGTACATATAATTTATAATCGCCATGACCACCACCTTTAACGGCCTGGTTGTAATCGGACTGGGCAGGCTGAATGGTCCCAAGACCAGGCCCGCCCCGCACCACATTGACAATTACAGCCGGAAGCTCAGCTCCCGCCAGGTACGAGATACCCTCGAGTTTTAAAGAAATTCCCGGACTGGATGAAGAGGTCATCACACGTTTTCCAGCACTTGCCGCTCCGTAAACCATATTGATGGCAGCTACTTCGCTTTCAGCTTGCAAAACGATCATGCCCGTGCGTTCTTCCGGACGTTCGGCCATGAGATGCTCAATAACCTCAGACTGAGGTGTTATGGGATAACCGAAATAAGCATCGACCGCGGCCCTGATAGCAGCCTCAGCCAATGCCTCATTTCCTTTCATTAATCGTAATTCAGACATAGGAAGTGATTTTGTGTGATTATGCCGGGACTTTTACCCGGTATACAGTTATTGCCCGGTCAGGACAAACAATTGCGCAGTTCGTGCAACCGGTGCAGGCTTCAGGATTACTCATATAAGCATAGTGGTAACCCTTTCGGTTGACTTCAGATGACATGCTGATCACATCTTCTCCACAAACCGGAATACAGACCTCACACCCCTTACAAACCTCCGTATCTACTACAATTGCTCCTTTTACTTTTGCCATGATATGAGTTTTAGATGCAATTCTTGCAGGTTAAAATTAAGTACCATAAAACTATGGATAAGGCGGGGAATTAAAAATGATAAAAGTCATCTATCGTTATCCGGTGAAACCAGGTTAAAAGCTAGGCTAACCTAATAAATTTCAATAGATTGCATAAGTTTTTCCGCGCTAATGACCAGTGAAAAAATCTAAACTTCATCCATAAAAATGAATATATGCGCAATTCAATTATATCCACCTTAATTTTTTTCTTCTCCAACATAATAATAGGTCAGATAGCTCCCGATTCCAAACTGTTTATGACCTTAAAAACACAGGACAGCCTCTTATTTGAACGTGGATTTAATCGTTGCGATATCGATTATTTAAAAACAGTAATAAGTGCAGATCTCAAATTTTACCACGACCAGAGCGGAATTCAGAACGCAAAAGGATTTTTTGAAAGTATCAGGAAAAACATCTGTTCCAATTCAAAAAGCAAACCTGTACGAAAGCTAAATTCAAACAGCCTTGAGGTCTATCCACTATATAACAATGGGAAACTTTATGGTGCCATTCAAAAGGGCGTTCATGCTTTCTATCTGAGAGAGGAGGACAAAGCGGATGTCTTCACAAGTAAAGCCAGGTTTACCCATGTATGGTTACTGGAAGATCAGATTTGGAAAATCAATCAGGTCTTGAGTTATGACCACAAATCAGATTAAACATGTAACATCATACTATCCTGAATCGTCATATTTATATATGCCATTATGAATACTCTAAAACTCAGTATACTTGTTATACTGGTACTTAACCTCTCAGGATGGGGACAATCGGCCAACCTGATTGAAAAGTTTGAAAAATACCGGATACATTACGATTCAATAGACGTTTCCCAGGCGAAACAAATAACCTCCTGGTTGCAGGATGGCCAGCAAAATATCCGTTCTGTTTTCAATAAAGACTTTAAGAGATCCTTTGACATTTTTATATTCAGTGACAGAGATAGCCTTGACAAACAATGGCAGAAAGACTGGAACATGCCCGGATTTAAATCGCAATGCTGGATGGTAGCCAGTGGTATTGCACACAGGCTCGACATCCTGTCTCCGCGCGTATGGCAAGCCCAGGCCTGTGAGCATGATGTCAGGGATACGACCGCTACAAGGAAAATTGTATTTCATGAAATGATCCATGTGTTTCATGGCCAGCATAACCCCTCCCCGACTTTTGAGCATATTGATAACATCGATTGGTTTGTTGAGGGTATTGCTGTTTATAGCTCCGGGCAACTTGACCAGAGCAGGTATGCAGATGCACAGGATTTCTTGATAAAAAATGAGGGGCCCAATACACTTTCTGAAATCTGGAAAGGCGAGAACCGCTACGGACTTGCAGGATCCATCGTAAAATTTATCGATGACCGATATGGGCGAAAGGTACTGTTTGACATGCTTGCTTATACAAGTGCAACAGAAATGCTCAACCACCTCAGCATCTCTGAAAAAGAACTCCTACTCCTTTGGAAGACAGCAGTCAGATCCAATTCGTCTGTACAGAACAAATTTTGATGCTCACTTCATAACCGGCAAAGATCCTTTATTTTCCAGGTTGAAAACATTCATGTTTCTTATCTGTAATTGTTTGATCACTACCGACTTTTCCAGAGATGAAATCATGGCTAACCTATACATTTCTACTTGTGTTTGCCGTCTGCTGGGCTTCCAGTTTATTCCTGTGGTATCCCTGGAGCTATGATACCAGCTTGGGCATGATCTTAATGTTAACGGTTTTCCCCTTGGCCTGGGTATATACGGTATATCTGGGGTTGATAACCTTCCCCCAACCAAACTTGAAACAGCTGCTGCGCATACCTCATCGATTTTCCTGTTACCGGCGATTCTTTCCGATTATGTTTTCTTTGGAATAATACAGGTTGCGATTGATGAATTATACCATCCCACTGCCCTCTATGGTTATGGCTTTCTGCTGATATTGCCATTTGTTATCGCCCTATTTATGAAGTAAAAATATTAGCGAGAAGGAGGCCTGTAAAAACAAGTAACCAAAAGAAGGCGTTTTTCGTGGGCCTCTCATATTTACTGACACTTATCGTAATAATAACTTTTGATTTGAATTCATCTTTACACTGAATTCAACTTAATAATGAACTAAGGATGCCAAAGAGCTCACCGGCCCGATCCAACTATCTTTTCCTTTTATTCAATACCAAATGTGCTTGCTTAAACCCTTTGTAAGGAATTCCTGAACTGAAAGCTTATAATTTCATGCTTGCCAAAGCCTATGAAATTCTTTTTTTAATATCGGATCAAATACTAATTTTCGTAATTTTAGGGGTAATTCTGCATTATATAAATTTAGCGTTTTGTCCGTTGAATTAGACCGAAATATTATGTCCAAACCTAATTTTAATTTCTTAATTATGTATAGATATCTATCGATCTTTCTATTCGCACTTGCAATTTTCGGATGTAAAGAAAAATCAGATCAGAATAAAGCTTTGTCTGAAGTTACCTCGGAACCTACAGGGGTCGATAATATTGCCTATAAATGGGGAAAAATGGCACTCATAGCCACAGCAAATGACACTGAACGCTTTCAGCCCAGGCCCACGGTGACTTCCCGCTATCTCGGGTTGATATTTGTCTCGGTTTTTGATGCCTGGTCACGTTATGATGAAAGCGCCATCCCGGTTTATCTGGAGGGTGTGGACCGCAGGCCTTCAGATGAGCATACCCTGAATAATAAGGAGATTGCCGTGAGCTATGCTGCCTTTCGGGCGATGAATGAATATTATTATGCGGATATGGCGCTGTTCTCCGAATTTATGAAGGAATAGGGTTATGATCCAGAAAACGAATCCATGGATCCTTCTACCCCTGAAGGTATAGGAAATTTGGCGGCCAGGGCCGTTATCGAAGCACGCAAAGGCGATGGTTCAAACCAATACGGGGAAGAAGAAGGGTCTGATGGGGAGCCCTATTTCAATTACACGGGATATGAACCTGTTAATTCAGCAGATGAGAATGTCGATCTCAATCGCTGGCAACCGAAATACTTTGCCGATGGTGAGGGTGGAAAATATGCCCCCGGATGCCTAACGCCCTTCTGGGATAAGGTTAAACCAATGGCGATAAAATCTGCAGACCAGTTCAGACCGGGTCCCCCGCCCATGATAGGTTCAGAACAATTGGAAAAGGAAGTTCAGGAGGTCGTTGAGGTACAAGCTAAATTAACCGACTACCAGAAGGCTTTGGTCGAGTTTATGAGGGACGGACCACAATCGGTACAACAGGCGGGTCACTGGCTGAAGTTTGCTCAGGATGTTTCCCGTCGTGATAAGCACATCCTCGACCAGGATGTTAAAATGTACTTTTTCAACCAGGTTGTTGCCATGGATGCTTTTATAGCATCTTGGGATTCTAAAATGTACTACGACTATGCGCGTCCGTACGCCCTTGTTCATAAATATTATGAAGACCAGATCATAAAAGCCTGGGGTGGTGAAGGCAAAGGCATGATGGAAATCGATGGTGAGCAATGGCGTCCCTATTCGCCTGAAACATTTTTATGCCCACCGTTTCCAAGCTATGTTTCCGGACACAGCTGCGTTAGTGGCGCTTGTGGGGAAGCCCTGAAATTATGGACAGGTAGCGATGAATTCGGTGAGGAGGTGGAATTGGTCGCCGGTGCTCTTACCGAACCTGAAAACCTGGGTGAAACCGTTACCCTTAAGTTCCCTACCTTTACCGAGACGGCAGATATGGCCGGAATATCCAGGGTACTGGGCGGTTATCATATTCAGGCCGATAATGTGGCCGGTTTGGAACTGGGAAGAAATGTAGCCAGGGAAGCCTGGAAATTCTACAATAAACATATCGGAAAGCCCTTGACTGAATCCAAATAATAAATTACCCCTGTGATTTAATTAACATAGTTGGTGAGCCTGGCCGTTATTAGATCATTTGATATTGCAATTAAATGAAGGATACCGATGACTTGATAACATGGTTATTAACGGGCGATGTTTCCATTCAGTTCCAGGTGCATCGGGATCTGCTTTCAACCGAAAGAATGGATCTTCAAAACAGGATTGCCACCGAAGGCTGGGGTAGATCATACCTGTCACAACGGCATCCTGAAGGGTATTGGGGCAAGCGGTTCTATGAGCCCAAATGGATATCCTCCCATTATACCCTTCTCGATCTTAAAAACCTCGGACTTCCGCAGGGCAACCGACAGGTAAGAGCATCCATAAATCGCATATTGCAGGAAGAACGAAGTGATGACGGTGGTATCGGGCCGTTTGGCGTTAAACATAAATCCGATGTATGTGTGAACGGCATGTTCCTCAATTACGCCAGCTATTTCGGGGCGAATGCTGAAGCCCTGGAATTGATTGTCGACTTCCTCCTTAACGAATACATGCCTGATGGCGGCTTTAACTGCCGGTCTAACCGGTCAGCTGCAATACACAGTTCATTACATTCAACCATAAGTGTGCTTGAGGGTATTACGGAATATCAAAAAAGTGGGTTTGACTATCGCAACACTGAATTGGAACAAGCTAAACAAACGGCGATTGAATTCATACTTCAACATAAATTGTTCATGTCGGATAAGTCGGGGCAGATCATTCACAAGGAGTTTCTCAAATTCCATTATCCCTGCCGTTGGCGCTATGATATCCTGAGAGCATTGGATTATTTTCGATATGAAGCGGTTCCCTGGGACTATCGCATGCAACCGGCTATTGATGTGCTGATGAAAAAACGCAGCAAAGATGGCCGCTGGAAAGTTAACGCTCATTACCCCGGGAAGGTGCATTTCGAATTGGAGAAGGCCGGTAAACCCAGCCGATGGATTACACTTCGGGCCCTGAGAACAATAAAGAAGTTTAAGCTCGAAGAATATTCTGTCTAAATTTCTATATTTATTAAAATTATTATCTGCTATGAAACAATACGCTCTTCTCGCTGTAATTGCGGTCCTATCATTGTCAGTTAATTTGTCAAATGCCCAGGAGATTACCGCCTTCCCGGGTTTCTGGGGTATGGAATATTACCAGGATGATCAAAAAATATCAAAAGAGGATCTGACCTCACTTTTTAAAACCAATACTGAAGTAGATGAGCTTTGGAACAAGGCCAACGCAAATGCAACCCTGGCCTATATCAGTTTTGCCGCAGAGTTCGGGTTTGCTGTTTGGGGCGGTTATGCCTGGGCCAATGATGATGATGTCACTATTCCGGCGATAGGTGTTGTGGGGACAGCCGTTTTGGCTTCGATTTTTCTGTCTAATGCCAATAAGAAAAGAAAGGAGGCTATTTTAAAATACAATAGCAGCCTGGAAAAGAAAGTTTCCCTTGGTGTTAATATCAATGAATACGGACTCGGACTGGCCGTAAGATTTTAATTCAAATTCGAATATCAGGTGATGATGAAGTCCCGGATCTAAGTATATAATTTTAATGCTATGAAGAAACTTAATTATATTGCTCTTATCATGTGTACAGCCTGTTTATTCACATGTAGTTCAGATACCAATGATAATGACGGTAATGACGGCGGTTCCGGTATTACTTTTCCGGATGTAACCATCATTGGGGAAGCCAGTGATGAAGTGTTGCAGACCGACTTCACTGAAGTTACCGATGAATCGGAAACCGAAGTGGAATTCAACCTGAGTACCGACCTTGGTTTGATCCCTGATTATGATTATCTAAATTTAGATGGTGATCTGATTTCATTTTTTGAGGTTTTTCCCGGAGTTGAAGTCTACCAAAAGAATCTTTTCACTCAGAATTTTTACGTAGCGACCGACTTTTGTGATATGGATTTTTATGAGGTTGAACTGTTGGCAACCAATTCCTCAGACCGCATTATAATTGTAACCCTGGAACCCAATGATCAATTGAATGTCAGGATCTTTAATCCATCAACAGGCGATTGTATTAAAATACCGGCAGGTGTAGGCTTTCAGGGCCTCTGTTGTATTTCAGCGACCGTTTATAACAATTCTGTTTATATGGCGCATCGCATAAATAATGGTGATAAGCGGATTGCCAGGATCAGCCTGTCGACCCTGCAGCTTGAAGAGGAGATTACCTTTACACAGGAGGCAGTGGCCACATTCAGAAACAATGAAATGCTCGTTTTTCTTTTCGATGGAAATTATAATTCCTATGATCCCCAATCATTTGACCTGATCTCTGAAAACGGACCATTTGGAACGATTAACTACCTGAACTTTTCTCCAGGCTTGTTTAAATCGCAATTTCAAGGTGACAAAATATTGATCGATTATGGCTATGCCCAGCCATCTCTGATTGACAAGGGTCCGGCATTGCTTAATTTGAATTCCGGTGAGCTGGAAGAAGGATCAGATGGATTTCTTTTCACTGTAAGTTCCGGCTTGGCCGATAGGTATCAAACTTCAATAGGGATTGGTCCATATGCAGTTGATCTGTCATCAGGTCTGATCGTTGTAGGATTTGCTAATTATGCCACCTCTCCTCCATCCGGTGGTGTAGTTTACACGAATTTTAATTCTGACCTGAACAAAATCATTCAAACGTCATATGTACCGAATAAGGTAATAATTCGATAAACACCTGAATTAGTCAGATTTAAAGGTTAAGTTCAATGGCAGCTTCAGCGGCTAATTCATAGAACTAATACCCAATTGCTCCATCAATTCCATACGGTCTAAATAAAGCCAGCCTTTTACGATCTTTTCGTCTCTGATGCGATAGATGACCGTAAAAGGAAGATCTATTATACGACCGGTTGGCGGGATTCCCATCAAGTCGCCTGTATGCTTGCCTCGAACACGGGCACGCACAACAACCTTATCCTCTTCACAGATATAGTCGTCGGCAACCAGTTCATAATGTGGGAATGACTCCTCATAAACCTTGATGTGGTTTATGAAATCGACATCGCTAATATACTTCTCTAAAAGCGACATGGGTTTGGGTTTACCACTTATGGCATCCCAATACTCCTGGATGAATTTTTTGTTATCAACTGTTACCATAATGCTTGATTTTATAACCCTTCAAGGTATTTGCTGCGTTTAAAGAATCCAATGATTTTGGTCATCTAAGAACGATTCACCCGTTAATAAAACGCAATTGATTATTGATTGAAAGTAATGATATAAAAAGTGTAACTGTCGTCTTACAGAATCTTCGTATTTTAGAGGATAAAGAAGAATTTATCACCAAAAAACTTGCTATGAAAAATTTAATGGTCATGCTCACATTCCTGTTTATATGGTCTGCCCAATCACAGATCCTCAATAAGGAAATCAAGGATAAACTGGATTCTCAAATCGAAGAATATGTTGAAAGTAACTCACCCGGACTGGCGGTGGGGATCGTGCAGAACAATGTTATTTTTTATGAAAAATATATAGGTCTTGCCAATCTTGAAAACAACACAGCAGTAAATAAAAACACCAGGTTCAACATCGCTTCCAATGCCAAGCAATTTACTGCACTATGTATACTCAAACTTAACGATGAAGGAAGGATTAAATTAGGTGATGATATCAGGCAATACCTTCCCGATCTCTTTAAGGAAATTAAAGATCCCATAACCATTTCAAATCTGTTAACGCATTCAAGCGGGATACGGGATATTTACGATCTGTGGGCTTTAAAAGGTCAAACCTGGTGGCAGTTATTCATTGACAATGGTGATGCCATGGACCTGATCAAAGGCCAGAAAGAATTGAATTTCAATCCTGGAGAGCGATATATGTACAGTAATTCGAATTACATTATTCTCACCGAAATAGTAAAAGCGATATCAGGTCAATCCTTCAATGAATATGCACTTGAAATGTTCAAGGCGCTTGGCATGGATCAAACTGCCTTCCTCACCAACTATATGGCAGTTATTCCTGATAAAGCCAGGCCCTATGGCAATTGGAATGGCTGGAAGGAATATCCGGTTATTACAGAAACTCATGGAGACGGTGCTTTGTTCACATCACTTCAGGATCAATTGAAATGGGAGATTATCATTCAGGATAGGTCAGGTGCCGCGCTTTCATCAGATATACTGAATCGAAGTCAGTTACCAATCCCGGATTCAAATATCTCGGACTATGGATACGGATTGATGTTCGGAGAATATAACGGGATGAAATACAATTATCATGATGGCAACACGGGCGCGTATAACGCTACTTTTTTAAGATTCCCTGAAAAGAATACATCAGTTGTAGTCATGTCTAACAACGGCAATGTGCCTTCGAATTATCTGGCAAAGCAACTTGCCGATATCTGCTTCCCGATAGAGTCCGACAAAGCAGTTAAATTTCCGTCAGGACCGGAAGCAATTGAAGAATTGAATACTATCTCTGCTGTTATCGGGGATTATAAAACCAATGACGGTACAATAATTAAGATCGTTGAGAAGGATGGCTATTTATACCGTGAGATTTATCGGAGGGATCCTGTAAGACTTATCAGAGAAAGTGGCAATCTATTTTATTATGAGACCAACGAGGATCTGAAAATTACCTTTACCCGTAATGAGAAGGGCCAAAGGCAATTCACGATTTACCTGTCTTCTCAAGAGCCCAATACAGGTACCGTTCTCCCGTCTTTTAATGCAGACCAGGAATATTATGCATCACTGAACGGGACCTATTTCAATACAGAAACCGACACCTCGATCGAGATCAGGCATCTTGAAGAGAATAAATACACCATCATTAAGAATGGCAGGGCCAGAGATGGCGAGTTGCTTACGGAAGATTATTTACGGATGAATTCCTATCAGATCGGGATTGACCGGGATGCAGAAAAAAACATTAAAGGGCTAATGGTCAAAAATGGTCGGATCGACAGGGTTAGATTTGTAAAAAACTAGATTTATTAAACATTGAATTTGATCCTAATTAATAACCGACTAATTTAAATCAAGATTATCTTTGTAGATATATTCATCTCCCGATTTATGATTGCCAAACGATTCAGGCTTGTCTCGTTATTCCTTTTTTTCGTTACGCATTCAATTATTACTTACGCTCAAACCACTGTTGAGAAAATCAATGATCGGTGGCAGATTTCAGTCAGCGGAACGCACTTTAAGATCAAGGGTGAAACCTTTGGCTATGAACATCATCCTGAAAATTCTGAGCGGTATTTTAAAGAGCTTCAATTCCTGGGAGTAAATACCATACGCCTATGGGCTACAGGCGAAAATACACCTGCCCTGCTAGATATGGCCAATCAATATGGCATTAAGGTCATGGTGGGCATCTGGATGCTTCATGGCCTGCCGGGAATGGAGGATGATGACAGCTTTAATTACCTTGAAGATACCAGCGGTATTGAGGTTGTGTATGAAAATGCCCTACATACTGTGAAAAAATACAAAGATCATCCGGCTGTTCTAACCAGGAGCATCGGTAATGAGGTGTGTCTCAACAGCACAACCGATCAATGGAAAAAATATATTATTAAAACCAGAAAAATAGACTTAAGTTGCATCCGCTCCGGATTGGTAATTTTTGTAAGCTGAAATGGCTTTGCTCATAATATTTACCTGGATTCGGTAGTTTTCGAGGACTAAAATAAAATCAACAATGAATCACAACAGACCGCCTTCAAATAGGGATGACCGCGAGTTTCAGAAGATTTTCAGTGATTGTCCGAAATCGGTGGATCTCACCGATGACAGGCATGCAGAATTAATGCTTAATACCGTAGAATCTTTACTAAAGAAAGGATATGGAATTTCAGAACTCCAGGAATTTGAAAAGGCAATTATAAAGCAAAATAATACCGAGATCTTTATTCTGCTGGCCCTTAAGATCGCGAAATCGAAGCTATTGGCTGCATCGGTGTCCAAACCGCTGTTTATTTCTGTCGTCTTTGCCGTATACAAGGAACACAACAGGATATTAAATCAAAGCGAACATCCTCATGGTGAGGATTTTCTTCTGAAAAAAGTGATGCAACTGGATTGGTTGTTCAAAAATTACCCAAACATCAACTGGGAACTGATAATCGTTGACGATGGCTGTCCGGAAAACAGCGGGAGAATAGCTCAGAAAATCATAGATAAACATGATTTGAATGATAGGGTACGCGTGCTTTTCCTGGCAAACGCCATTGAAGAAGACCATGCTGTTGTAAAACCGATGACCGCCACCAGTGATAGTCAGAAAGGCGGTTCTATAGCCTTGGGCATGTGGGAGGCCAACGGTCGGAACCGGGCAGGCAATCATATTGTTATCTATACGGATGCCGATCTGTCAACCCATTTAGGGCAGGTCATGCTTCTTGCCGACCCCCTGATCAATCAGGGTAAACTGGTAGCGATTGGGTCGAGACGCGAACCTGAGTCTGTCGTTATCAAAAAGGGTACAAGAAATGACCGTGGTAAGATGTTCATATATTTATGGAAGCGGCTTATCCCGAATCTGGGCGATATAATAGACACCCAATGCGGTTTTAAGGCATTTAAGAGCGAGATAATTCCCCATGTCATCAACAACCTCATCGAGAAGAAATTTGCCTTTGATATCGAATTACTCCTTAAA
>JABDPL010000290.1 GCA_013042825.1 Flavobacteriaceae bacterium
GGACATACATCATCAGTGTTTTTGAAAATGACAGTAGATTTGGTGGCACTCAGATAGAACTCAATTAATCCGTTAAATTAATATTAGGAACCGTTCCATATAATTGGAGCGGTTTTTTATTTTTGCAGCATGTCACAACAGGAGGATAAGTTTAGAAAGGTAATCTCGCACGCCAAGGAGTATGGATATGTTTTTCAAAGCAGTGAGATATACGATGGTTTGAGCGCGGTATACGATTACGGTCAGAATGGGGTGGAACTCAAAAACAATATACGCGAGTACTGGTGGAAAGCCATGGTTCAAATGCATGAGAATATCGTTGGGATCGATGCAGCCATATTCATGCATCCCACAACCTGGAAAGCTTCAGGACATGTCGATGCCTTTAACGATCCTTTGATCGACAATAAAGATTCGAAGAAACGATACCGTGCCGATGTCCTTATAGAGGATTACGCAGCGAAGTTAGAGGCCAAGATCGAAAAGGAAGTCACAAAGGCACGAAAACGGTTTGGTGATACCTTTAATAAGGAACAATTCATAACCACTAATCCGAGAGTGATCGGTTATCGTGAAAAAGCTGACCAGGCCATTCAGCGGCTTAACCGCTCACTTGAAGCTGAGGACCTGGCCGATGTCAGAGCGTTGATCGAAGAGCTCGAGATCGCCTGCCCCGTTTCCGGGAGCAGGAACTGGACCGATGTTAAGCAGTTTAACCTGATGTTTGGCACCAAACTGGGAGCCAGTGCCGATTCGGCGATGGACCTTTACCTCCGGCCTGAAACGGCCCAGGGAATATTTGTGAATTTTCTGAATGTTCAGAAAACCGGGCGAATGAAGATCCCCTTCGGAATCGCTCAAACCGGTAAAGCCTTCAGAAATGAGATCGTAGCCCGGCAATTCATTTTCAGAATGCGGGAGTTCGAACAGATGGAGATGCAGTTCTTTATAAAACCCGGCACTCAGAAAGAGTGGTACGATTACTGGAAAGCGGAGCGGCTGAAGTGGCATTTATCCCTCGGACTTGGGGAATCGAACTACAGATTCCACGATCATGAAAAACTGGCACATTATGCCGATGCGGCCTGTGATATTGAGTTCCGTTTTCCGTTCGGATTTAAAGAACTCGAAGGTATACACTCGAGAACCGATTTCGACCTGGCTCAGCACGAGAAATATACCGGTAAAAAACTTCAATATTTCGATCCGGAAGAAGGGAAAAGTTATGTGCCCTATGTACTGGAGACTTCAATCGGCCTGGACCGAACATTCCTGGCAGTCTTCTCAAATGCCCTGCAGGAAGAAGAACTGGACAACGGTACCTCCCGGGTTGTTCTGCGGTTACCATCGGTTCTGGCACCAACAAAAGCAGCCATCTTACCCCTGGTTAAAAAAGACGGTTTACCTGAAATCGCACACCGCATTGTTGAAGACCTCAAATGGGATTTCAATGTACAATACGATGAGAAGGACGCCGTGGGGCGCAGATATCGTCGTCAGGATGCTGCGGGAACACCCTTCTGCATAACGGTTGATCATGATACGCTCGAGGATCAGACGGTTACAATAAGGCACAGGGACAGCATGGAACAGCAACGCGTGCCCATTCCGGCACTAAAGGACCTGATCAGGGAACAGATCGATATCAAGGCCTGGCTTTCGAAGATGCGGTCTGTTTAGTTTATCGTGCTACTTTTCCTCCAATTTTCAGCTAAATGCATGTTAATTCTTAACCTTTGTATAATGGCTGGCTGGTAATAAAATGTGTTTTGTCCAATAGTTGAGGCATTTTTCCGATTTTGAATAAAAAAGTATTAAATTTAGTTCTAATTAATCCCGAGAACAATCATAATTCATTTAATATAGTTAAGACAATGAGAAAAAAATTACTTCTCCTTTTTGGAATGTTATTTTTTCTGGGCGTTTATGTAACATCTGCCCAGGAAATCCCAAATGAACCTCAAAGTGCTGCCGATTCAGGAACATTGGAATACAGGTTCGTGCCCAGTATTGCCGAACAGATAAGAACCGGAACATTTATACCGGCCCAGGCGATACCGGAAGACAAGCTCATCGGGCAACCCAGGATGCGACACACGAATAAGGTCGTCCCCGGCAAGGGATCACGAGGTCCTGATGTTCTGGCGGAATTACAGAAAAATGCTCCCCAGCGACAAATGCGTGGTCTGTCTAACAGTTTTGTCTCAACCTCTACTGGTGTTGCAACACCATCAGATCCTACAGGCGCCGTAGGGGCCGATTTTTATATCGCAGCCTGGAATATTTCTTTCCAGATCTATAACAAGGATGGCACCCCCGCTGCTCCTGCAGCTGCTCCCGGTACCCTATTCGGAGGAGAGAATATCGGTGACCAGATAGCTCTTTATGATGCGGCTATTGATCGCTATATCATAACACAGTTCTCCTCTTCGCCAAATGGATTCCATATTGCGATCTCCCAAACCAACGATCCGGTTAATGGCGGATGGCATGTCTATTTATCCTCAGGATTTACAACTGGCGCGTTCCCTGATTATACAAAATTTTCAATCTGGTCTGACGGCTATTACGTTACCTCTAATATTACTGGCGGTAACGGACAGGTTTGGGCCCTTGAGAGAGATAAGATGATTACAGGGGATCCAACGGCAAGCTATCAGGCCTTTTTCCTACCCGGTATATCAACAAGTGGTTTCTACAGCCCACAGGCCTTTAATGTTTCCGATGGGAATTTACCAGCTGCAGGAGATGCAACTATTGTTTATATGCAAGATGATGCCTGGGCAGGTGTTGCCAACGACCATTTGAAGCTATGGAACCTGGATATAGATTGGGTCACACCGGCTAATTCAACAATGAGCGCAGCTACTGAAATACCGGTTACACCTTTTATAGGCGTTTTCGATGGGGGTGATTTTTCGAATCTTCAACAACCCTCAGGTCCAGATATCGATGCCATACAGGCAACGATCATGAACCAGGCGCAATTCAGGAAATTTGGCACCCATAATTCGGTTGTTTTCAATTTCGTTGTTGATACCGATCCTGGAGCCGGGGAGTTAGCTGCAGTACGTTGGTATGAAATGCGACAAACAGCCGATGGCCAGCCATGGACGATTTACCAGGAAGGCACATATAATGCACCGGACGGCCGTCATGCCTGGAATGCCAGTATGGCTATGGATTCTAATGGCAACATTGGTATGGGCTATTCTTCAATGAGTAATACCGAAAGCGTTTCGTCAAGATTCACAGGTCGTTTTGCAACAGACCCGTTAAATGTAATGACCGGATTAGAAGGACTGATTTCACTTAGTACAGGAAACAGTGGTAGTTTGCGATATGCCGATTATTCCCACCTTACGGTTGATTCGGATGATACGTTCTGGTTTGTGAACGAGGTCTTTACCCCGACAAGAAGCAATATAGTTGGTGTTTTTACAGTGGATCCTCCACTGCCGGATGATGTTGGCGTGAGTTCTATCGATGCCCCTACAGGCGGTGTTCTGACATCAACAGAACAGATAACCGTTTCGATCAGGAACTTCGGAACTAATCCACAATCGAATATTCCGGTAAGTTATACTATCGATGCAGGTACACCTGTAAACGAGGTCTTTGCCGGCCCGCTTAACGGTGGTGAAACGGCTTCCTATACATTTACACAAACGGCCGATCTTTCCATTGATAATCAAACATACACCATAACGGCCTCTACCAATCTTGCGGGAGACGGAAACACATCAAATGATTCGGTAACGGTAAATGTGACCAATGCGTTGTCATATTGTGAACCCTCATCAAATTGTTCATTCAATGATGGTGTGACCTTGTTCCAGCTTGGAACGATAGACCATGTCTCACCAACTAATTGTGGCGCAGATACCGATGGTTATATCGACAGTAGAGGTGTGATGACAGACCTTGACCGGGCAACCGGATTTAATGTATATACAGGAAATTTACAAGTAGGATGGGGCGGTGATGAAGCTTCGATTTTTATCGATTATAATGATGATGGTGATTTCGAAGATGCCGGCGAATTAGTGCTTGATGGTGTTGGATCTCCAATTTCACCTGCCAATTCCGATTATGCCTTTTCAATTACAATACCAACAGATGCCAATTTAGGTATGCATGTTATGCGTGTTCGTGGATGGGACCCTGCCTTCCCGGCTGCTGGATCCTTGAATAATCCCTGTGATAATTTAACATACGGACGTACCGAAGATTTCACAGTGAACATTATCGATACCTCTTTGAGCACGGCAGATTTCACCCTTGATGGCAGTGAGTTTGAGATCATTACTAAACCTAATAACCAGTTTGAGATTCAATTGACCACACCTTATACCGATAAGTTGTCGGTCAGTGTCTATAATATGCTCGGGCAAACAGTTGCATTCAACAACATATCTAAAGGAAACGATGGGAAGTATTCCTATGAGCTCGATATGTCTTATGCCGCAACCGGGGTTTATCTTGTAAAACTCGGTCGAGGACGGGTCCATGCTGTAGGTCGAATACTGGTGAAATAGATTTTTAAACTGAAATAATTGAAAGACCCGGACATTTAGTTCGGGTTTTTTTTATTCTTTTGCGGCCGGTTCCATGGACTCAATTTCAACGGGCCCAGCCATCTCGCAACGGTTAGGCATACGAAGCCTCCTGAATTTGATGTAGACCTCTGTTTCAGGTTTTCTCATGGCTGCAAATGGTTCGGCATCGATATTAATGGGATCGATGGCTTCACCGGTTTTATCCAAAACCAGGATCATGGGGCAGCCCTTATCCTTGTTTTGTTTGATCATGGCCTTTACAAAGCCTTCTTTTTGCCAATCGCGTTCCATTGTAACGGTTTTGTTCTCTGCTTCAGTGGTTGAATTGTCAGCCGGATCTTTAGCCGAATTACAAGCGGAATTCAACAAAAGAAATGATGCTAATGCAACTTTTATTATAGTACTCATCGGTAAAGTTTAAGGTTCTTTCAGAAAAAGATACAAAAAACGTGCCTTTTCAGATCAGAAATACGCCTTAAGCTGAACGCTGCCGGTATGGATAGCCTTGCTGTTCTCCGATTTTCGTCCGAAATAGTTCAGGTTCAAGTCAAGGAATTTCGTGATTCGTTTTTGGGCCAACAGGCTCCAAGTGAAATTCGTGCCGGGCTGAAGCCCCTGCATCATCTGGTAACCAACAGGGGAATTAGGATTACCCTTAAAATCATTCGACAAATAATTAAACTCGCCGTTTATGGCCGATTTCTGGTTGTTGGAAAAGGCAAAGGATATGCCGTATTTCTGTTGCTGCAACTGCTCCTGGTCGCCGATGGTATTTTCCTGGTCGTTGTATTGATAGAAAAGGTCGAAACGAATCCTGTCGTTGAAAAGGTATGATAATTTCGGATTGATCCGCATCTCTTCGATTTCGAAATTTTTGCTGGGAAAATTCTCACTGCTGCTTTCGTTCTTATCGGAGGCCGTGCGCAGATTGATCAACCAGCTCTCCTTAACTTTATGATTGAACTCCAATTGCAGGGAGTGTAAACTGTTTTCAATACGACCTACCGATAATTCCGATTGTACTTTATTGGTTAAATAGGTAATGGAAGTCGTGAAATGCTGTTTTCCGCGATTAAAGAATAAGGTATTCCGGAAGTTCTGTTGCAGGCCGAGCTGATCTTCGGCATTCCCATCGAAGGGGTTCAAATTAAAATTATTACCCTCACGTCTGACCTTCCTGTCGATGAGATAGGAGGTTTGATTGTATAATTTTGTCCACAGCGACTCTTTTGAAGGATCGCCCTGAGTTAATAGCTGTGGGTTTATGGTGAGATTCTGACTGAAACGATTTTGATGGGTGCGTATGAAAACCTGATTGGGAAGCAATACGCGTATATAGCTCCCCTGGTCCTGAAATGGCGCAATCTCGAACTCCTCCAGTTCCTGGATTCCATTTTCATTATAATCGATCCAGGTGTATGCGCCCTGGCCGGGTTCCACTTCCACATAGGTGAAATCCTGCTGCGGAAGGCTGCCCGAATTGGTTTCGAATACGGTATTCAATTGAATTAATCTCCTGAATAATCCCTGGTTATACTGTAACCTTGAATTTAACGAGTTTTCGTCATCTCTATCCTCTAATTCGTTTTTCAAATTCCGGTAATTGACGAATAATGCCAGGTCACTGTTTGCGCCTTTGATCAGACGTGACCGCATGAAATAGGTATTCGACCGGTTCACCCTTACCACTTCATTATTTCTCAAACTATCGTTAACACGGCTTCTATAGCCTATTTCAACATAGACCTTGCTGCTGTCCCCAACGCCTGCAAACACCTCATACGACAGGAATCTTTGGCTTAAAGGTGTGAGCGAGTCGTTTTCTTTGATCCTGAATTCATTGTCCTCATGCGATACTTTTGATCCCAGCCAGGTTTTATTGAACCTGTACAACAGGCGGCTGAACGAACGTGAGAAACTCGAAGTGTTGCGTTCAGAATCGGTTTTAAGTATGCTTGAATTGGAGTAAATCTCTAAGGCATTCAATCGAAGATCGAGTAGTGCCCTGTGCCTGTTTCCGTTATAATCTGAGGAGTAATTGAGATTTTCAAAGGCATAGCTTGCCAAACCTTTCTCAATATGATTGAGTTGGAAGCCACCGATAAGCAATCGTTGATCGCCTGCGGGTATGTCGAGATTCCAATCCCTGCTGAATTCAGCATTGTACAAGCGTTCAATGGTCCTGAAGTTTTGCCCGATCAGGTCTGCCTTTCCGAAGGCAGAGACATTCCAACTGCTATCACGCTTGATCAAATGCTGATCGATATGAATCCTGCCTGCAAACCCGGTATTGTCACCATCATCTATATCGGAGAACAGGTTGAGATCATTCCGGCTGCCGGTCAGCTCAAAATCTATATTTGTTTTCTCGGTAGGCGAGTAATTCCCGTTTAAGACGATCATTTGAAGTTTTACAGGTGCGATCAGGCGTACAACCGGTTCATAGCTCCCCTGCATAATACCGTTTACCGGTTCCACATATTCATATATGGTTGAAATGGCATTAGTGCTGCTTACGACATAATTCCCCATATTCTGGCCTACAAGACTGAAAGTCACGCTGAACAACTCATCGTTGGGATCATTTGAGAATACAAACGCTTCCACTCCGTTGATTATTTCTTTCCTGTACAGGATGCGGTTTTCATTAAAAGATTCCGGACTGGCAGATGGGGCAGTCATCAACGACTGGTCATCACCGGCCTGCGAAAGTATCTCTGCCTGTTCTGTTGAAAGATTCTGCTGAAGCGGCTGATTCTTGGCATCATTTTCAGAGTATACCGAAACACCTAAACTGAGTTTATCGCTGTTATAGCGTGCACCGCTGAAGGTGACCAGCCTGGAGTAGTTTCTATCACTGAATTGATAATCGACAACGATCCGCATTTCGGAGGTTATGGGAAAGGTTGAATTAAAGAAAATCTCCCCGGCATTGTAATCGATTATATAATCTTTGGTCTCTCCGCGTTCTAGTAGTACACCATTAACATAAACCGATTCGCTTCCCGATACGATCAGTACAAATAGTTCACCACTGTTCCCTCTTAATTTATAGGGCCCCTGATTTCCTTCCTGTGCTGTGAACTGGCTCCTCGCAAATTGGCCTCTGACCAGGGCCCCTGAGGCGAAAAGATGAGTTTCCGATTCGGGATGATCGAGTTTTGCCTGAACCTGGAGCCCCTGAACACGCTTGGAGAATCTGGCGAAGTATGAGTTTGGATTTACGAGGTCGATATCACCGGCCCTGATGTTCCAATTCTCGCTATGAACCTCGATGAATACCTGGTCAAATTCATCCAGGCGCTGGGAATAACCACTTTCCTGTAAAGGTATGTTTGCGTCCTGTATGGAAGCCCTTAAAGAAACCCGGTCATTCAATTGGCCTGTGATCTGAAGATCCAGTTCGCTGTTCAGAACCGAGTTCTGGTTATTGCCAACCGTTATACCCCGGGAGATGCTTCCTGAGGTCGTCAGGCCGTCGAAAGGTGTAAACTCCGACTGCCGCGTTGATTCCGAAATCCTGTAAAGACGGTTGAGGTCATCGGTATCTTCTACGACCAGGTCCTCGTTCAATTGGCGATATTCCCTGGTAAGAAAATCAGGATAGCGCACGTATTCAATGACCAGGCTGTCTTCCATCACAGCTGTTTGAAAGGTCAGGCGGGCCAAACCATAGTCGATGCTGTAAGTTGATGAGTCTATGAGAATACCCTTTTTGTTCCTGACAAAAAACCTAATCGGATTGATGCTTACACTATCAACAACGATTGTGTCCATAGCAGCGACTCTTATAGTCCTGTTATTTGAGGTTTTATTTTGAGCAAATACCTGACTTAAGGCTAGAATCAAAAGAATGGTCAGCCTAAATTTCATCTATGAGATAAACTGAAAACCCGCTAAAATATTTTGTTGAAAGTTTTCGTTAAATCTGTTCTAATACTGTGGTGTAAAAGTACAGCATTATTTATTTTAGCTGAAATTCATAATCCTTCAATGAAGATAATTTCCTACAACGTTAACGGGATTCGTGCAGCGATCAATAAAGGATTCATCGATTGGTTAGTGCAAGCCTCCCCAGATGTTATTTGCCTCCAGGAGATAAAGGCACTAAAGGAACAATTGGAACTCGGCCTTTTTGAAGAGGCGGGTTATGAGCATCATTATTGGTTCAGCGCTCAAAAAAAAGGATATAGCGGGGTTGCTGTACTATGTAAGAAAAAGCCTGATCATGTTGTGTATGGCACCGGGATTGAGTCTATGGATTTTGAAGGGAGAAACCTGAGAGTAGACTTCGGTAATACCTCTGTAATGAGTCTTTATGTCCCGTCTGGCACGAATATAGCCCGGTTGGATCACAAGCTGGAATATATGGACCTGTTCCGAAACTATATCGATGAATTGAAAAAAGAAAGACCTAACCTGGTCGTCTGCGGAGACTATAATATATGCCATCAGGCCATAGATATTCATGATCCTGTGAGGAACAAGAATGTATCGGGCTTCCTTCCGGTGGAGCGTGAATGGATGGGTGATTTCATCGACAGCGGATTTATAGACACCTTCAGATACTTCAATCAGGAACCACACAATTACAGCTGGTGGAGTTACCGGGCCAATGCCCGGGCGAATAATAAAGGTTGGCGATTAGATTATGCTATGGCCTCAACCCCGCTTAAAAACAGATTAAAAAGAGCCGGAATTCTCAGTGAAGCTTATCATAGTGACCATTGTCCGGTATACCTCGAAATCGATTAACAACTATTACTTATGAAAAAACATCTATTGATCCTATTGATCTCAAGTATTGTTATGTCTTGCGTATCGCCTAAAGTATACAAAGACCTGGAAAATAAATATGCCGATCTGAAACGCGAGAATCGCCGATTAATTGAACAGAACGAAGAGATACAGTCGGCTTTGACCAAGGCAAAAAACGATCTGGCTAGTTTAGAACAGGAATACGAGTCGGCAGTGAACAGACGTGATCAGCTTGAGAACGATGTGAACGCCTTAAGATCGAACCTTAAGAACTTAAAGGAATCGTATGATGCCCTTGAAGAAAACAGCAGTGCTGCCATTGCAGAAAACTCCAAGAAAAACAGGGAGCTCCTGGCAGAACTGGAGGCCAAGGAGATCGCTTTGGCTAACGAGAATTCTAGGCTTCAAAAGCTTCAGAAGGAACTTGAGCAAAGGTCTCAGCGCGTAGCGGAACTCGAAAGCCTTATCGCTATCAAGGATCAGGCTATGCAAGACCTGAAAGCCGCCATATCCAATGCTCTTATAGATTTTGAGGGTAAAGGCCTTACTGTAGAGCAGCGCGATGGGAAGGTCTACGTATCCATGGAGAATAAATTGCTCTTCCAGTCGGGCAGCTGGGCCGTTGGAGAAGAGGGAAAAAGGGCAGTTCGCCAGTTGGGTGAAGTCTTGGCACAAAACCCCGAAATAGATGTTCTTATCGAGGGCCATACAGACAATGTGCCGTATAAAGGAACCGGGCAGGTTAAAGGTAATTGGGACTTGTCAACTAAACGCGCAACCGCGATAGTTGGGATATTGCGCGAGAATAAGGATATAAATCCCGGGAATCTCACGGCAGCCGGGCGCGGTGAGTATGCCCCAGTTGCATCTAATGAATCAGCTGCGGGCAAGGCCAGGAACCGCAGAATTGAGGTTATACTGACTCCTAAACTAGATGAGATCACAAAATTACTAAATGACATGTGATGAAATACACCAATCTTCCCAATACGGATATAAAGGTTAGCAAAATATGCCTGGGGACAATGACCTGGGGTAATCAGAATACCGAAGCTGATGGCCATGCGCAACTGGATTATGCCATCGATCAGGGGATAAACTTTATCGATACAGCAGAGTTATATCCCGTTCCTGCGACTGCTGAAACCCAGGGACGCACATCTGAGATCATAGGATCATGGTTATCAAAACGCAAGAATCGCGATAAACTGATCATTGCTTCTAAAATAGCGGGTCCTGGGGATTACACGGCTCATATCAGGACCACCGGATTTTCGGAAAATTCAATCAAAGATGCTGTTGAGAAGGAATTAAAACGATTACAGACCGATTATATCGACCTTTTTCAGCTGCATTGGCCGGAAAGACAAACCAATGTTTTTGGTGTTCGTGATTACGACCATAACCCTGATGATCCCTGGCAGGATAATTTCAAAGAAGTACTTGAGGCTCTGGATAATCAGATCAAATCGGGAAAGATCAGGTATGTTGGGCTTTCGAACGAGAAAGCCTGGGGTACTATGAGATATCTTGAGGAATCAAGGTCCCAGGGTCTGCCGCGTATGATAAGCATTCAGAATGCATACTCCATGCTGAACAGGACCTTCGAAGGGGATCTTGCAGAGATTGCCTTGCGGGAGAACATCGGATTACTGGCATATTCACCTATGGCGTTCGGGGTATTATCGGGTAAATATATACAAGGTCGCGCATCGGAGAATTCAAGATTGAAGCTATTTCCAAGATTTGCACGCTATAGTAGTGAAGAGGCGACCGAAGCTACCAGCAAATATTTGAAACTGGCTGATCAAAATGGGATGAGCCTCGCCCAAATGTCTCTCGCATTTGTAAACCAGCGGCCTTTTGTTACGAGCAACATCATAGGCGCGACTTCACTTGAACAGTTGAAGGAAAATATCGACAGTATTCATTTGACTTTAGACACAGATCTTTTAAATAAGATCAATTCCATTCATGCTGCGATTCCCAATCCCGCGCCCTGATAAAACAAAAAAAGCCCTGCTGAAAACAGCAAGGCTTTGATATTAGGATTTAATGGTTTTACCGTCTTTATCTTTAAAACGGTATTCCAAATACGTGTAAGCATCTCTTGGTTGAATTTTAACCCATTTCTTATGTTCAAAATACCATTTTGAACGTATAGATGGAAATCCTTTGGTTAAAAAGGCAGCTATAAAAGGGTGAGCATTAAGAGTAACCTTTTTATAACCCTTTTTAAAAACGCGTTCCAGTTCTTCTTTAATTTTGCCTATTAATACAATCGGTGCTTCAACTTCTGCACCTTTCAAACTGCTGGGATGTTCTTCCCTAGTCTTAATAGCCATTTCAGGCCGGACGCGTTGTCGTGTCATTTGTATCAATCCGAATTTACTAGGTGGCAGGATCTTGTGCTTCGCGCGGTCTTCTTTCATTTCATCCCTGAAATGATTAAAGAGTTTTTTGCGGTTCTCAGCCCTTGTCATATCGATAAAATCGACAACGATGATACCACCCATATCGCGCAGTCTCAACTGCCTTGCAATTTCGCTGGCTGCGATTAAGTTAACCTCCAGCGCGGTGTCCTCCTGGCTCTTTGCCTTGTTCGAACGGTTACCGCTATTAACGTCAATTACATGCAGTGCTTCAGTGTGTTCTATCACGAGGTAGGCACCTTTTGCTGTTGACACGGTTTTACCGAATGAGGTCTTGATCTGCCGTTCTATGCCGAATTTCTCAAAAATCGGAACTTTCGACTGATACAATTTCACAATTGATTCTTTCTTAGGTGCAATTTCTTGCACGTAATCTTTAATTTGAAAATAAAGCGACTCGTCGTCTACGTGTATGGCATTGAATGAATCGTTAAAAATGTCTCTTAAGATTGAAGAGGCCTTATTCATTTCGCCCAATACTTTACTTGGATGAGGAGCTCGATGTAGCTTCTTGCTCATGGCAACCCAACGGTTGTACAAATTTTGCAAGTCTTTGTCTAGTTCAGCTACTTTTTTGCCTTCTGCGACAGTACGGATAATTACACCAAAGCCTTTTGGCTTGATACTTTTTATCAAGCGTTTAAGTCGGTTTTTCTCTTCTCGAGACTCGATTTTCTGTGAGATCGAGATTCGATCGGAGAAAGGAACTAAAACCAGGTATCTACCGGCAATCGATATTTCAGATGAAATTCTCGGTCCTTTAGTCGATATGGGTTCCTTAACAATCTGTACAAGTATAGATTGATTCGATTTTAGAACTTGGGCAATACTTCCGTGTTTGTCTATGTCTTTTTCAAATGGGAAATTCTTTAGAGAATAATCTCTAAGCTTACCTGTGCTTACACGTTTGATGAATTTCAGGAGAGAGGCCATTTTAGGACCCAGGTCATGATAGTGCAAAAAAGCATCTTTTTCATAACCTACGTTCACAAAAGCTGCATTTAATCCGGGAACAGTTTTCTTGATCTTGGCAAGGAAAATATCTCCGACTGCAAACTTGCTGTCGTCCTCATCCCGCTGCATTTCAACTAATCTTCCATCTTTTAATAAGGCAAAATCAACGTAATCTGAACTAGAACGAATAATTAATTCATAATTCATATAGTTAATTTATATCCATTCCATGAGGGATACAGGAACAGATGGATTATACATTTACACAGGATTTTTAAATCCGTAAAATTCGCGCCTCATGCAGTCTCGCAATGAGTCGGGAATTTAGTATCAAAGAACGTTATATACTGAAAAAGCAGTTGGAAATAACTACTTTAATCCTTTTTTTTCTTGTGACGGTTAGCTCGTCTTCTTTTTTTACGCTTGTGCGTTGCTACCTTGTGTCGTTTCCTCTTTTTACCACTGGGCATGAATGCAGTTGTTTTTCGTTACTAATTCTTATCCCTTAATTCACTTCAACATTCGACTTGACACTTTCCAGAAAAACTTTTGCTGGTTTAAAGGCAGGAATATTGTGAGCAGGAATTTTGATTGTTGTATTCTTGGAAATATTTCTACCGGTTTTTTCGGCTCGTTTCTTTATGATAAAGCTACCAAATCCTCTCAAATAAACGTTATCACCGTTTTCCAGAGAATTTTTTACTTCGTTCATGAATGATTCGACGGTGGCTTGAACATCTCCTTTCTCCATCCCAAGTTTCTCAGATATAATAGCCACTAGATCTGCTTTAGTCATTGTAATTGTTTTTAGGGTTACTACTATTAATAGATAGGGATGCAAATATAAATATTTTAAATTCAATATTTCAAACGTAAAACGGTAAATTTTAAGGAGATAATCGCGTATTTTTGCGCTTTATCTAAAATGAAAAAGGAAATTTATAAAAAGTTAAAACATTGGTATTCAGTAAATAAGAGAATGCTGCCCTGGAGAGAGACCAAAGAGCCCTACTACATCTGGCTTTCGGAGGTCATTCTGCAACAAACACAGGTTAAACAAGGTCTTCCATTTTATCTGTCTTTTATCGATTCTTTTCCCACAGTTTTTGATCTTGCAAATGCAGAAGAGGACGAGGTTTTAAAGCTTTGGCAAGGCCTCGGGTATTATTCACGTGCAAGGAACCTGCACAAAACGGCTAAGATAGTTTCGGAGAATCACGGAGGCAGATTTCCGCAGTCTTATGATGAATTGATCCGGCTTCCCGGAATCGGAGACTATACGGCAAGCGCTATTGCTTCTATATGCTTTGAGCAACCCTGTGCTGTGGTCGATGGAAACGTGTATCGATTCCTTTCGAGATACTTTGGAATTGACACTCCCATTGATACACAGCAGGCAAAATCGCAGTTTAAGACTCTTGCTATGGAACTGCTTCCACAAAGTGATTTCGGTGATCACAACCAGGGGGTCATGGAGTTTGGAGCAAGACAATGCAAACCAAAATCGCCCGATTGTAATGCATGTATATTTCAAGCCAGTTGTACAGCATACCGCCTGAATCGCGTATCTGAGCTTCCGGTAAAACGATCGAAACAGAAAATAAAAAAACGTTATTTCAACTACCTGATGGTACGTTCGAACGCCACAGATAAGGTCCTGCTAAAAAAACGGAACATGCGCGATATATGGGAGAACCTTTATGAGTTCCCATTGATTGAAATTGAAAATTCTTACGGAATTAATGAACAGACCCTCAATGATGAATTGAGCAAACTATTGTCAGGTAAAGACTTTGAGGCGGTTCTGTTTAATGAAAAAGATATCGTACACAAGCTTTCACATCAACATATCTATACGAGATTTTGGATTGTAAATACCGAAAGCGCACTCGATGAAGGCATTCCGGCTGACTCGATCAACTCATATGCAGTTCCTGCTCTTATCCGCGACTTTCTGGAGCAATATGGAATAAAGCAAACCAGCTAAGTGATCTTTTTTTACTATTTTTAATAATATTCAGAATTAATAAATCCATAAAACAAAAGCATGTCAGGAACCTTGAATAAAGTTATGTTGATAGGTCATTTGGGTGATGCGGTAAAGCTTCATTATTTCGATGACAGGAATTGCGTTGGACGGTTTCCACTGGCCACGAATGAGACCTATACCAATAAGCAAACCAATGAACGCGTTACGACTACAGAATGGCATAATATTGTGGTTCGAAATAAAGCAGCTGAGATATGCGAAAAATACCTTCAAAAGGGCGATCGCGTATATATTGAGGGAAAGATTAAAACCCGCAAATGGCAGGACGATAGAGGGAATGACCGTTATACAACAGAGATACATTGTACCGATTTTACATTTTTAACCACTAAGGGTGAACAACAGCAGTCACAGCCTAATCCTGGGAATCGGTCGCCGAACCCGGAAAATAAGGTGAATGAACCGGCAGTGGAACAAGATGACGATTTGCCATTTTAATTGCTAATTTAATTTAACGCTATTGGATCCGGATCCTCCTGATTTATACTTATTAGTTGCATCTACTGATATTACTGCAATTCTTGGCTTTGTAGTGCTGGCTGTCCTTTTGATCTGTTCGGCCCTGGTATCGGGTGCAGAAGTGGCTCTTTTTTCACTCAGTCGTTCCGATATCGAAAATGAACAGGGAAAAAATTCAAAGCAAATAGAGATTATTTCAAGATTGCTTCAGCAACCCCAAAAGTTGCTGGCCACCATCCTGGTTGCAAATAATTTCATCAACATTGCCATCGTTTTATTGTTCGCTTACTTAAGCAGATATATCTTCAATTCCTTTGCGAATGCGGTTGTTCAATTTATAGTTGAGGTAATTATTGTGACCTTTCTCATTCTTCTTTTCGGAGAGATATTGCCCAAGGTTTATGCGACAAGGAATAATATCAAATTTGCGAAATTCATGGCCTATCCCCTGAACGTGCTCGATTTCCTTATTTCACCCTTTAGCCGGCCCATGCAAAAGGCAACCCGCTACCTCAATGATAAGCTCGGGAGGCAGCGTTCTAATATCAGCGTTGACCACCTGTCTCAGGCCCTGGAACTCACAAGTGAAGAGGATACGACTAAACAGGAACAGAAGATCCTTCGCGGGATCGTGTCCTTCGGAAACACCGATACAAGACAGGTTATGCGCCCCAGGATAGATATTTTTGCCCTGGATAAAACCATGCTGTATTCGGAGGTTCTGAGAGAGGTCATAAAAAATGGTTATTCCCGTATCCCTGTATTTGAAGATAATATCGATACTGTTGTCGGAATCCTTTATGCCAAAGACCTTCTTCCGCATCTTGACAAATCAGAATTCGATTGGGTAACCCTTATAAGAGAGCCCTTCTTCGTGCCGGAAAATAAAAAATTAGATGACCTAATGATCGAATTTCAGGACAAAAAAGTGCATTTGGCAGTCGTGGTAGATGAGTATGGCGGTACATCCGGCGTAATTTCCTTGGAAGATATTATTGAAGAGATCGTAGGCGATATAAGCGATGAGTTCGATGATGAAGATATTATTTATTCAAAACTTGACGACCATAATTATGTGTTTGAGGGCAAGACCAATCTCAAAGACTTCTATAAGATTGTAAAACTCGCAGACATCTCCCATATGGAATCACAAAAAGGGGAGGCCGAGACCCTGGCAGGATTTATCCTGGAGATCTCCAAGAGTTTTCCGAAGATACATTCAAAATTGAGTTTTGATAATTTCCTTTTCACCGTAGAAGCTATGGATAAACGACGTATTAAACGTATTAAAGTGACCCTGATTTGATATGATAAATAGGCTATTAGTTATTTGTGGGTTATTATTGTTGGGTTCATGTGCCGAAGACCCTATTCCAAAACCCAGGGCATATTTGAGATTAGACTACCCAAAACCGGAATATGTTGGGGTTCAACCTGATCTTCCGTTCCGGTTTGAACGAAATATTCAAGCCGACAGCCTGGGTCCGGTAGAAATATCAAGGGATGGAAAATCAAAAGGTGTCAATCTGGTCTATCCCGATTTAAAGGGAACCATTTATCTCACCTATAAGGCCATCAACGATAATCTTCAGATGTATCTGATCGATGCTCAAAACCTTACACAAAAGCATACCCTAAAGGCTGATGAGATCATAGAACAACCCTATGTTGATGAGCAAAACCGCGTCTTCGGCATGTTTTATGAAGTCGGTGGAAATGCAGCATCACAATCCCAATTTTATGTGACCGACAGTACAGATCATTTTATAACAGGCTCGTTATACTTTTATACCAAACCCAATTATGATTCCATCTTACCTGCAGCCTATTACCTTCGCAACGATATTCAGCATTTGATGGAAACCATACGCTGGAAAAAAAATTAACTTATCTCCAAGCAACCTTTTATACAGACGGACATCTAAAAGAAGACAAATAATTTAATTCAACACCGGTCATGAAATTATTTTTATGTGCAGTCTTTTGTTTGCTAGCAGGCTATTCTTTTTCACAGGTTCAGGATAATGAAAAAACAAACCGATTAGATGGAGTAAATGAGGTTCGCTTAGACGGGATCAAGCTTATTGCCGGGCCTATTTTAGAGGGGTCCTATGAATACGTGAAAAATAAGAACTCCGGACTGGGTATTTCCTTACTCGTAAATTTGGATGTTGATAATGGCTATCCTGAAGATTTCTCGATTACACCTTTTTACCGCATGTACTTCTTTAACAAACGTGACTATGGAGCTAATGGATTCTTTGTTGAAGGTTTCGGTAAGCTGTCAACAGGGAATGATGGTGGCGATTTAGAGGAAACAGATGATGGTGAGGATTTCACTGATTTCTCCCTGGGGATGTCTTTAGGAAAGAAATGGGTCAATACAAGCGGCTTTGTTTTCGAAATTTTAGTTGGCGTAAGTAGGACTCTCGGTTCAAACTTCGGCTATGAGGCGTATTTCAGAGGCGGATTGTTTGTAGGATATAGATTCTAAACAAAAAACCACGCCTAAGCGTGGTTTAAAAAATTTGAATCTCTGTCTAATCATTAAGCCTTTGAGGCGCAACAAGCTTTTTTGCAATCCTCAGCACAAGCCGTTTTCTCCGCTTCTGCTTTTTCCTTTCCACTGCAGCATGCCTTATCGCAATCCGGATCGCACGCTTTCTTCGCGCTGAAATCTTCAACTGTTTTAATTTCCGCAACTTTGTATGCCGAGCCAGCTTTTGTAACGGTTTCTTCCAATGAATTGTGATTTACCCTGGCTTCATCGTATTCAACCATGGCCAGTTTTCTGTCGAAATCAACCGCAGCGGTTTTCACACCCTCCATTTTTGCTAATTTACTTTCGATGGTCTTTGCGCATCCAACGGCACAGGTCATGCCTTCAATAGTGAATTCAGCTTTTGCGTAAGTAGCGTTTGGGTCAAGGGTGGTTTTCTCTTCGGTTACTTCAGTGCTAACGGTTTTAACTTCGGGTTCTGACTGGTTTTTACAGTTAGAGACCAACAATACCAGCACCATTGCAACCAAAACATTTCTAAATGTCTTCATAAATAAATAGTATTAGTTTCTCCACAAAAGTACTAATAATAGCTGTTATTTGCGAATAATGGCGCAGCTCAGACAAATAAAATGGTTATATCTTTTCGCGCTGGCTTTTATTTGGGGGAGTTCGTTCATCCTTATAAAGAAGGGCCTGCTGGGCTTTAGTCCGCTTCAGGTAGCTAGTCTGCGAATTGTATTGACGGCAATCATTATTCTCGCAGCCGGATTCTTCAGCCTTAAACGAATAAATCGCAAGCAATGGCCATGGGTAATTCTAACAGGATTTATCGGGACTTTTTTTCCTGCTACCTTCTTTGCTTTTGCCATTGACGAGATCGATAGTGCTATCGCATCTATATTGAACTCTCTGGTTCCTTTGAACACGATAATAATCGGACTCACGGTTTTTAAACTCGCATGTACTCGACGACAATTTTTTGGTGTTATCATTGGTTTTTTGGGAACATTAACACTGATAATCTCAGGTGCACAGCTCAACCCTGACCAAAATTATCTATTCGCTGGTCTGGTTATAATGGCCACGCTTTGCTATGCCTTCAATGTGAATATTATCAAGCGATATCTTCAGGACGTTCCGGCCATTGCCATTGCAACAGGCAACTTTGTAGGTATTATAGTTCCGGGACTTCTTATGCTGGTTCTGAGCGGTTTCTTTAAAGCGGAAACGCTAAATGGGAGTTTCTTTTGGGAATCTCTTGCCTATATCTTCTTGCTTGCAACCTTTGGAACAGCACTGGCGAAGGTGTTATTCAATAAACTGGTTCAGATATCTACACCTGTTTTCGCATCTTCTGTGACCTACCTCATAACTGTCGTGGCCCTGGGCTGGGGAATCCTCGATGGTGAGCGATTTAGCTTGATCCAGGGGCTTGCCACAACCCTGATCTTTTTGGGAGTATATTTGTCGAACAGAAAAAAATAAGCCCGGTTGGAAAAACCGGGCTATCTTTATCAATCATTTTGATAATTACTCAAAATCTGCTTCGGTAACACCGTCATTGATTTTTACATTGTTAAAATTCATCAAAATCGTTTGCGGACCTGAATTTATACTGATGTAATAGGGGAATTTCACGCCGTTAACCTCTGAATAGTTCGAATATTTTGAAGTTGAGGTGATCTTCTGACCCTGCGCTTCAACCTCCCGTTCTGCCTGAACGAGTAATCCTGATTCAGCATCATAATATCGGAAAGACGCTTTTCCATTGAGCGCGACCTTTAATTTGTAAACGTCTTTTCCCTCGATTGTGGTTAAAGCCTCAAGTGAAATGTCTTCAGAAGTATAGTACATCTCCGGGAACAGAACGTTTTCAGCTTTTTTATCGGCAAGCTCCTCATCAGAAAACGGTCGTTTCATACCTTGTTGCTCGGCATATCCCGTTTCACCGTTGAATTTCTGCTTCATGATAACACCCATGTTCTCCATACTCATTTCCATAGATTCCTTATTCGGACTCATATACTTCATCTCAGCGCTCAAACTCATAGGCGCACCTTCGATGGTTACATTGGCTGAAGCATGCATGGTTTTAACAGTTTTCAGCTTTTCTTTGCCGCCAACGGCCGTAAGGTAATTGTCAATAACCGATTGTGCTGTTGTTCCATCAGGGATCGGTTTTGAAAACTCAGGACGATCAACTTCATTGGCATAGGTATCGTAAAACTTGACCGGGATTCCTATTTTCTCGAGGTTTTCCAATACCTCACTGCCTTTTCCAACAACAACAATTCTGGCATTATCGGGCTTGAAATATGTATTGGCCACTCGCATGACATCCTCAGGTGTTACTGCATTGATCTTTTCAAGATAGGTCTCATAGAAATCTTCCGGAAGGTCATTTAGTTTTATGTTCAGGGCATATTGCGCCAGAGTTTGCGGACGTTCCAGAGCCAAAACAAAATCACCTGTATACTTAGCCTTGACTCTAGCCAGATCCTCGGCACTCACCTTTTCGGTTTTTATCCTTTTTACCTCTTTCAGAATTTCAACCACTGTACTATCGGTAACCATATTACGAACAGATGCACCTGCCCTGAATCGGCTGGCATATTTATCGGCATTTAATCCCGATCTGGCACCATAGGTGTACCCATGCTCTTCTCTAAGATTCATATTGAGATAACTGCTGAAATCCCCACCCAGGATCTGATTCGTTATAAGGGCAGCATGGTAATCGGAATCGTTCATCTTAAGCTTAGCGTTGTTCATCAGATAAACATTCGATTGAACCGCATTCGGCATATCTATAAAGTTTATCTGAGTGTACTGAACATTTTGACTGGGTTCAGGTACGCTTACTTTCAGGCTGGTACCTTTTACCCAAAGTCCGAAGGTACTCGCCATCTTTTCCTTGATATCGTCTGCTTTAACATCACCGATTACGACCAGGTAAGCATTTCCCGGGTTAAATCTTTCGGCATAAAAGGTTTTCACGTCCTCAAGGCTAATGTTATTAAGAGTTGTCTCTGAAACATATTCACCGTAAGGGTGATGTGTTCCGTAGGAAAGGGCTGGACCTACGCGTCCTGCGATAACATCAACACTCTTTTCACCGCTTTTAAGGCCTTCGATTTGTTTGTCCTTTTCCTTTTCAAATTCCTCCTGGACCAGCAATGGATTCATCGTGGCATCAGCCATAAGTTCCAGGATGCGATCTGTGTATTTCGACAGTCCGCCGGCAAATGCTCCGCTTGATCCAAAGTTGATATTTGCACCCAAAAAGTCCACTTCTTCATTGAAATCGTCTTTAGGGATGTTTTTAGTTCCATTGCCTAACATGGCTCCCAAAATACCGGAAACTCCGGCATTTTCTCCCTCAACTGCAGGTACATTATCAATGGTTAGGTTGAAACTCACCCTGGGGAGTTTATTATTCTCCACCACCATGACCGTGAGTCCGTTTTCCAGTTTATATTCCACAGGCTTGGTTAACTGAATCTTGGGCGCAGGGCCCGGCTCAGGCTGTTTCGATCTATCTATTTGTGCAAATGATGCACTAAAGAATAAAATTGCTATCGCAGATAATATGTATGTTCTCATGTTTTCGGTTTGATTTATTCTTTTGTTTCAGGTAAATATTCTAAGATCAACCTTTGGTTAGGCTTTAAATATTTATTTGCCACATCTTTGATTTCTTCACGTGTGATTGACCGGTAGATGTCGATTTCCGAATTGATCAGGTTTGTATCACCATAGAGCAAATAATAATTGGCCAGTGATCCGGCGATTCCCTGGATACTTGAGTTGGAATTTACAAACTGGTTCTCAAATTTATTCTGGAGTTTTTCGTAGTCTCTTTCAGAGATAAGATCATTTTGCATCTTTACTATTTCTTCATCTATCTCAGTTAGCAGATCGTCAAGACTAACGTCTCCAAGAGGAAGACCGAACAATACATAAGTTCCATAGTCTTCCTGGCTTAGATTAATCGCACCAACCTGTAATGCCATCTTCTTTTCGTCCACTATTTTTTTGTACAGTTTGGAAGATTTTCCACTGCTCAGGTAATTTGATATCATGTTCAGCACATATGATTCTCTTTCTTTAAACGAAGGAGTCCGGTATGCTGCCATGATAGCTGGAATTTGAATATTCGGATCGTATGCCTTGGCAAACAGAGTCTCTGTGATGGGATCTTCTTTTGGGAAGCTCCTTTCAATCTCTGCCCCTTTTGGGATAGGGCCAAAGTAATCGTCTATCATTTGTTTAACTTCGGTCGGATCGATATCTCCTGCAACTACCAATACTGCGTTATTTGGCACATAGAATTTTTTATTGAATGCTTGAAATTCCTCTAGTGTTGCAGCATCCAGATGCTCCATTTCACCGATAGTGGTCCATCGATATGGATGTTTCTTAAACATATTTTTCTTGATATTTTCAAGGAATTTACCATAAGGGGAATTATCAACACGAAGTCTTTTTTCCTCCTTAACCACTTCATTTTGTGTGTCAACGCCTATTTGATTGATCACAGGGTGAAGCAGGCGTTCAGACTCCATCCAAAGGCCCAATTCTACATTGTTAGAAGGAAAAACTTCATAATAATAAGTTCGATCATCATTGGTCGTCGCATTATTACTACCACCATTTGAACTCACGATTTCGAACCACTTGCCCCTTTCGATATTTTTAGTTCCTTCAAAGAGCAGGTGCTCAAAAAAATGGGCGAACCCGGTTCGTTCGGGATCCTCGTCCTTGGCCCCAACATGATAGGAAACTGCAACTGTAACAACTGGTGCGGTATTGTCCTGATGGAGGATAACATGTAACCCGTTTTCCAGGGCATATTCCTCAAAATCTACCTTTTGAGCTTGAACATTAGTTATGATCAAACTCAAAATGAGTAACATTAATAATTTAAATTTCATAGGATTAATTGTTTAAATAACAGTGATATAAAGTGCCAAGATTACTCCTTGGCTGAATGCATACAAAAATAATAATCCTCGCGGAAGAAGCTATAATTTTTAATATTAAAATAACATGATTTTCAACCTGCAAATCGTTTGCAGTTTAATTATTTACTAGTATATTTGCACCCGCCTTCAAATGAAGGCTTTAACAAACAAAATTATAACGTTACGCTATTATGTACGCAATTGTAGAGATAGCAGGGCAGCAATTCAAAGTTGAAAAAGACCAAAAGGTGTTTGTTCACCGTTTGCATGAAGAAGAAGGCAATAAAGTAGCCTTTGATAATGTACTTCTTCTTGGCGACGGTGACAACATAACTGTTGGCGCCCCGGCTATAGACGGCGCTCAGGTTGGAGCGAAAGTCCTTAAACATTTGAAAGGCGATAAAGTGATCGTCTTTAAAAAGAAAAGGCGTAAGGGATACCGTGTAAAGAACGGTCACCGACAATCTCTTACGGAAATTCAAATTGAGAATATTATAGCTTCCGGCGCGAAAAAAGCGACCAAAGCTAAACCAGAACCAAAAGCTAAGGCAGAGCCACAAGCTAAACCAGAACCCAAAGCAGAGGCTAAACCCAGTAAAGAGGTGAAGCCGGCTAAAGCAAAAGCGGCTCCTGAGACTGAAGCTGTTACCCAAGATTTAAGCAAACTGACAGTTGCGCAACTCAAGGCTATGGCGAAATCCCGTGGATTAACAGGATATTCGTCAATGAAGAAGGCTGAACTTATTGAAGCGCTTAGTTAAACTATAATTTAAAACATTTTATCATGGCTCATAAAAAAGGAGTTGGAAGTTCGAAGAACGGAAGAGAATCGGAATCGAAACGACTGGGCGTGAAAATCTTCGGCGGGCAAGCTGCCACTGCAGGTAATATTATTGTTCGACAACGAGGGACTGCCCACAACCCGGGACAAAATGTTTATCTCGGAAAAGATCACACCTTGCATGCAAAGGTTGATGGTGTAGTTAAATTTGAAAAGAAAAAGGGTGGGAAATCCTATGTATCGATAGTTCCACACGACGCTTAAGACACTGAAAATTATATATTTTAAACCCTGATCCCTTTGTGATCAGGGTTTTTTTATACCTAAAAGCGATAAGGTTTCTCCAATTGCCTTCTATTGTCACAGAATATCCTGTACGATTTTCAGATGATGGTTACTATGCACCTGCAGGAACCGCATGCTATGCGACCTGTTTAGATGCCCGAAGTACGGGTGATCAAAAAATACCTTCTTATCAAAGTCAGCAAACTTTGGTGCTAGTTCCTTCACCTTTATCAGCAGGTCGTTAATGTCGTCTGTGGTAAAATCCTCAGGTGGTCTTACCGAAGCCGGAGATTGTGCACGTCCCCTCGGAATAAAATTCCCGGTCAGAGACAGGGTCCTGGCGGCATTCATACGTGATTTGAATTCACTGGGGTTGGAACTTTCAAGAGCGGTATAAATCCTGTCTATCGTTAGCAAGGTGTGATGCAAATGCCAACCTATACTGGCCTGTGATACATCCGTATTGACGACATCGGCATTATCGATATAGGATTCGATTTCAACAATATATTTATCGAGAAAATCAGGATCTTTAATATTCATTTGTATGCGAGTTATTATTAAAACTACTAAAACGAGCAGCAGTATTATGGAAATGACTTTTTTCATGATTGACCAAAACCCAAAAATAAAATAAAACCCCTGCCGAATGACAAGGGTTTATATTAAGATATATACATTCTGATATTAGTATCGATAATAATCGGGTTTATATGGTCCCTCGACCTTCACACCGATGTAATCGGCCTGCTCACCGCGAAGCTCAGTCAATTCTACACCGATCTTTTCCAGATGGAGTTTGGCAACCTTTTCATCCAGATGCTTGGGCAACATATAAACCTTGTTTTCATAACGGTCGTTATGATTCCAGAGTTCGATCTGTGCCAACGTCTGGTTTGTGAAGGAATTACTCATAACAAAACTCGGGTGTCCGGTGGCGCACCCCAGGTTTACAAGACGACCTTCAGCCAAAATAATCACGTCTTTACCGTTTAGGGTATATTTATCGACCTGTGGTTTTATTTCAACCCTGGTATTTCCGTAGTTATCGTTAAGCCAGGCCATGTCGATCTCATTGTCGAAGTGCCCGATGTTACAAACAATGGCTTTATCGCGCATAGCTTCGAAATGCTTACCTTCGATAATGTCTTTATTACCTGTTGCCGTAACAAAAATATCGGTCGTTTTAACCACACTTTCAAGCTTTTTCACTTCAAAACCATCCATTGCAGCCTGTAAGGCACAAATTGGATCGATTTCTGTTACGGTAACTATCGCGCCGGCCCCTTTGAATGAGGCTGCAGTTCCCTTACCAACATCACCATAGCCACAAACAAGCACACGCTTTCCTGCAATCATGGTATCGGTTGCACGTTTCACGGCATCCACGGCACTCTCACGACAACCATATTTATTATCGAATTTGCTTTTAGTTACCGAATCGTTAACATTGATAGCAGGCATAGGCAAAGTACCGTTTTTCATACGGTCATATAACCTGTGAACCCCGGTAGTCGTTTCTTCTGACAAACCTTTAATCCCGTTGACGAGTTCAGGATATTTATCGAATACCATATTCGTAAGATCACCAC
>JABDPL010000292.1 GCA_013042825.1 Flavobacteriaceae bacterium
GAAATAATAAATTCAATAATTAGTGAAAACCGGACCTATGTGTCCGGTTTTTTTTATGCTCGCGCTAAATGCCTGATTTGGAACGATTTTTGTAACTTTAATGAAAAGGAAGCTTATGAAAAACTTGATGATTATCGGCCTTTTGGTCTTGATTATGATGGGTTGTGGTTCTTCCTATAAATCGTCCGGTTCTCAAGTTGAGGAAACCGACCTGGAGCTAAGCGACACCGTCAGGATAAAAAGCGACAAAATTGAATATGAGATCATCATCATCGATCCCGGTTTCAATCAATGGATGCGGGGCAGGGTTCGTCCCCGGGGGTACTATACGCAACAGTTCCTGGAAAGCCGCAATATCGTTTACGTTACAGAATGGAATAATCGCGTACTTGATCCCGTGCGCTTTGATCCCCAGTTATACGAGTTGCAGATTGACTACAGGGCCGGAATTGATTACGGCTACGAGGTGAATTACCTGTTGTACTATTACTTCATATATTTCCAGCGTACCTACAATCAAAGATTAGCCGGGTGGGTGCCAAGAATTTGATTCAATTCAATTATCTTTGCATCGATTAAAAAAGAAAACGCTATGAATGGCTTTAAAAGCCGCTGGGAGATCACGAACAATTGGCAACTACTCTATCCTGTTGCCGGGATATTGGGTCTCGGCTATTCAGCATACAAATTAGCCTCATTATTCAATATTGAACAAAGGCTGTGGCAAATTGTACTTGCCCTTGCTATATTTATTACAGCCTTAAAAGTTACGCTCTTACTGTTTAAATGGCTGGAGACCCGTTGGAAAGTTGACCAGCGCTGGAAGGTGATCCGGATCTTCATAGTTTTTGCGATAACAGGGTCCCTTTCTCTGGTGGTTACCAAACCTGTTTTTGAGCTGATCGGACTGGTCAGGTCGAATTTCGAAATGAATGGCTTGACATTAGTCCTTTACCAGGTGTTGAGATTCCTGGCTATTTTACCGTTTTACACACTATTACTGGTCTTTTTCGGGTGGATGTTCAGAGAATACAAATTCTTTCTTAACTTCGCTCTGAAGATGGTCAGCCGTTTCGGGTTGAAGAATATCGTCAAACAGATTGATCAAGAATCCTAAATATTCAGATTTACTAAGAGCCGTCAGTTTTATACTGATTCTCGCTCTGGCATTGCCTTCATTGGTCAAGTCAGTGCATGCGCTTGAAGGCCATGAGCACGAGGTCTGTACCTCTGTTGCCAGCAAGCATTTTCATGAAGCGGAATGGGATTGTGAGTATCAGAAATATAACCTCAGCTCACAACTTTTATTTAAATCGCCCAACATTGATTTTATTCCAGCGGTAGTTTGTAATGAATCGCTTATTACTTATTCTGAATCCTTTGTTGATTTAAGATTAAATTCCCAATCATTAAGAGGCCCTCCCCTAGGTTAAGAAAAGCCATATCGCGTTTAATTCTTAATCTTAATTAATTACCCATGACAATTAGAAATATTTTGGTGCTGGTAATGCTTTTACCGGTCCTGACCTTTGGTCAAAATACACTTACAGGAAAAATCATAAACAATTCAAACCAAGACCCTTTACCTTTTGTAAATATCTATTTTCCTCAATTAGAAACAGGAACATCTTCAATTGAGGATGGTTCATTCTCACTGGAGAATCTGCCCGATGGCAAGTTCAGGATTATCATATCTTATATCGGTTTTCAAACCTTCTCACAGTTGATTTCGGTTCCGGCCAAATCTGAACTGATCATTGAGCTTCAACCTTCAGCTATTGAAATGGAAGAGGTTTTGATATCAACCCCGTTCCATAAACTTCAAAGTGAAAATGTCATGAAGGTGGAACAATTAAAGGTGAACGAATTGAGGAAGAACGGAATGGTAACCTTGTCAAGAGCAATTTCAGACATTCCTGGAGTTTCTTCCATATCTACTGGCTTGGGAATCGGTAAACCGGTTATACGAGGTCTCAGTAGCAATCGGGTTCTCGTTTACGCTCAAGGCATACGCCTTGAGAATCAACAGTTCGGAGAAGAGCATGGTTTGGGTATCTCAGATTCAGGAATCGAAAGTGTCGAGGTCATTAAAGGCCCCGCGTCGTTGTTGTATGGCTCGGACGCATTAGGCGGTGTGCTTTACCTGAATCCAGAGCGTTTTGCCAATCAGAACTCAACTGCTGCAGACCTGAATACGACTTATTTTTCGAGCACACAGGGATACTCGACGAATCTAGGTTTTAAATCTTCAGGGAAAGCCCTGAAATTTCTTGTTCGTGGAAGCCTTGCGGCGCATTCAGATTATGAGAATGACCTTTACAGAGTTACTAATTCCAGGTTTAAGGAACGTGATCTTAAGGCAGGAATCGGCTTTCAAAAATCAAAATTCAAAACGGATCTTCGATACAATATCAACGATTCAAATCTTGGGCTTCCTGAAGAGATCGGCGATCAATCTACAGATAAAAATCCCATTCTGCCGAATCAGGAATTACAAAATCACATCCTGAGTTCAAAGTCTTCCTGGTTCTTTCCTAAAAGCATATTAGAGATGAACCTCGGATACATCAGCAATGATCGCAAGGAATTTGAAGAGCATGATCATGGTGAGGAGGAGGAAGAAGGCCAGCAGGAAGAGGAAGAAGGACCTGCTCTTCACATGAAACTAAAAACCTTCAACTATAACCTTCAATATTCCATTAACAGCGATCTGAAGAATGACAAAACACTGGAAACCATTGTAGGAATCCAGGGGATGATTCAGGACAATGCCAATTTTGGTGAAGAGCTGCTTATCCCAGACGCCAGAACCACTGATTTTGGGATCATGGCTACCTCACATATTCATTTTGAAAAGGTTGGCCTGCAATTCGGAGCAAGATTCGACACCCGAAAGATCGATGTTGAGGAAAGTTTCGAAACCAACTACAGTAGTTTTAATTTTGCAAGCGGTATCAAATACGACTTCAACGAAGCGTTTATAGGCAGGCTAAATCTGGCCTCAGGTTTCAGAGCGCCTAATCTGGCCGAGCTAGCCTCGGATGGTACTCATGAAGGAACAAACAGATACGAGATCGGGAATCCGGATCTGAACAATGAACGGAATTTTCAATCAGACCTTACCCTTGAGCATCGCTCGGATCACCTGGAAATAATGGTAAATGGTTTTTATAACCGGGTATCTGATTTCATCTTTCTATCACCCAATGGCGAGTTCGTTAATGAGGACCCTGTATTTGTTTATCTTCAAGACGACGCCAGGCTATATGGAGGAGAGATCATGCTACATTTCCATCCGCATCCGCTTGATTGGCTGCATATAGAAAGTAGTTTTGAGATCGTTCGTGGAAAACAGGATGATGATCGCTCTTTGCCACTCATCCCGGCAAATATCCTGAGTAATACCTTAAGATTTGAATTCGATGAGGAGTGGGTTAAAAATGGATTCGGATTTTTAACACTAAGTCACACCTTCGATCAGGAAAATATCAGTGAATTTGAAACCAGGACCGGAGGATACAGTTTATTAAATGCCGGTATTGGAGGAACCGTTTCCATATTTAACAATCCTTTAGAGTTAAACTTAAGCGCGACGAATCTCCTAGATAAGGTTTATGTGAATCATATGTCCAGACTTAAGGCTGACGGTATTCCCAACATGGGCCGAAATATTAGCTTTGGTTTGAGATATTCGCTTTGATTTAATTAATTGCCATAGAAGTATTTGCGAGTCAATTGATTATCAAGTGCTTTTTATTGGTTTATTTACCGGAAGAGTTGGTTGACGATAATAAAAAAAACGGCCTCCTGATTCAAGGATGAATCCCGTAATTTCAGTAACTTTTTAATCGATCTCAATGATCTTTTCCGTCTTAACCCCTTTGAAAACGTATGTATAGACCCACATCATGGTAAATGTAGGTATCACATCGAAAACAGGAAGGGCTTCCTCAATAAATGTGATTACCCCGGCTACCTTCCCGGCATTGCCTTTATACATCCTGGTCATAAGATAACCGGCGGCCGGTGCCCAGATCAGATCAAAGAATGGGAAAACGAAGGAAACATATCCCAGGGCATCGAATAGAATCCCCAGCGCGAGTTTTTTCGTTTTGCTTGTATTGTCGAAATTCATAAATTTTTATTCTCGTTATTGCAATAAGTATACCAAGACCCGCTATGACAGCTTCTCACTGATAAGTTTTAAAAATTCGGTCCTGGTCTCTATATTTTGAAACGCTCCCTTAAAGCCGGATGTTGTGGTAACAGAATTTTGTTTTTGAACGCCACGCATCATCATGCACATATGGGAGGCTTCTATTACCACCGCTACGCCCCTTGGCCTCAAGGTGGTGTTGATACATTCCAGGATCTGTTCAGTGAGCCGTTCCTGCACCTGCAATCGCCTGGCAAAAACATCAACCACCCTTGGTAATTTGCTCAAACCTACGATATAACCATCAGGAATATAGGCGATATGAGCCTTTCCGAAGAATGGTAATATATGATGCTCACAAAGCGAATAGATCTCGATATCCTTCACAATTACCATTTCATCATAGCTTTCCTTAAACATGGCGCTTTTAAGGATCTCTGCAGCATCCTGTTGATAGCCCTGCGTAAGGAACTTCATGGCCTTTGCCGCACGTTCAGGAGTTTTTGTTAAACCTTCCCTGCCACTGTCC
>JABDPL010000306.1 GCA_013042825.1 Flavobacteriaceae bacterium
CTGTTGCCCGACGAACATATAAGATTGATCTCCAATTTTACCCAATCCTCCAATCATGGCCTTATCATCCCAAAAATTCCTGTCGCCGTGAAGTTCAAGGAAACTATCGCCACACAAGGCACTCAAATAATCCAAGGTGTAGGGCCTGTTAGGGTGCCTGGACATTTGAACACGTTGCCAGGGTGTAAGTTTGGTGTAGATATCTTTTTTGGTCTGAAGTAATTTCTTTTCGATCTGAGCGCATGTCTCTGTTACATCAACATCGCTTTCTTCTCCGATAAGCTGACACTTTTGAAGCTGGTCCTCCAACTCCTTAATGGGCATTTCAAATTCCAGATATTCCATAGAAGTACAGTTAGGAAATACAATACAAACCTACACAATTTTTTTTGCTTTACGCCTGTTTTTAATGATCCCATTTGCGATTACCGTACTCAGAATCAACAGGGCACCGATGTAAAATTCGCCACTCATTTTTTCTCTGGAAGGGAATAGGGCTATAGCCAGCAAAATACCATAAACAGGTTCGAGATTATAGGTAAGCACCACGGTATACGGACTGATATACCGCATAACATAAACCACAGCGATGAACGCATAGGCCGTGCAGATGGAGCCTAAAAGGAGGAGATAAAGCCAATCGGTCCATGCCAACTTGAAGAAGTCAGCATCAAAACCCTGGCCCGTAATCAACAGATAGAGTGAAATGCAAAAGATACCGCTTAAGAACTCATAGAAAGAAATCACAGAGGCCCGGTGGCGCTCTACGAACTTCCCGTTGATTACAGAAAAAAGAGATGAGAATAAAGCCGATACCACGCCCAGGATAATACCGTTTATGTACTGAAATTCCGACCTGGTGATCAGCCATACCCCGGCTATAACCAAAATACCAAAAAGGATCTCGTAGCCTATAATTCGTCGTCTGAAAAAAATGGGTTCGATAAAGGAGGCGAAAAATGCCCCTGTGGCGAACATGGACAAGGCAATAGAAATGTTTGCCTGTTTGATACTTTCGAAAAATGTAATCCAGTGGAGGGCGATAAGAAGTCCCGCCAATGCAAATTTTATGATTGCCCTGGAATCGACTTTGAGGTTAACCCGGGTTAACTGAATAAAGATCAACATAAGAACGCCTGCAATAACCATGCGATACCAGACCAGCGGAACGGAACCAATGGTTATCAACTCACCCAGAATGGCTGTGAAACCTGCGATGAATACCAGAAGATGAAGGTGAAGGTAATTCTTGAGTTTAGCTTTTGGCATTGTACAGAAGATATGCAGCTAAAATACCAAAAAGCACATTTGGAAACCATACCGCAAACATGGGCGGGAAATCCGACTGCTCTGCCATGACCCCGAATACCTTGTCAAAAAACACATAGACCAAAGCAATACCGATACCCATGGCGAGGTTTACCCCCATGCCGCCACGTCTTTTAATGGAGGAAACCGCAACCGCAATAACAGTAAGGATATATACAGAAACAGGCAGAGACCATTTCTTATACTTAACAACCTGGTAACGCCCAACATAGGATGACCCCCTCTTGGTTTCCTTATCGATAAAGGACGTTAGCTCATTATAATTCAGGGTTTCGGCTATATATTTCACCGGCGTGAGATCGTCTAAATCAAAATTGAAGGTCGTGTCGACGCGCCTCTTGTTGATTATCCTATCCTCATTCTCACCGATTATACGTTTGGTGTAATTGGTCAACCTGTAGGTACTGTCCTGAGGACTGTAGCTTATGCTCAACGCGCTGATCTTATATTTAAGCCTGTTATCTTCAAAATGCTCCAGGGTGAAATTCGATCCGCGCTGGTCCATGGTATTGAAGTTGCTCACATATATGATCTCATTGTCATTGATCTGCCGGTAAATATTTGAAGTCTCCTTGTCCTTCCTATTTCCCTTTAAGTATTTATATTCAAACTGATTAAAACCCTTGCTTGCTTTCGGGGCCAGATACATGCCCATAAACAACGCCAGAACTGCAATAATCGTCGCGCCTATCATGTAAGGACGCAGGAATCTCCAGAAGGATACTCCTGAGCTTATAAATGCGATTACTTCGGTATTATTGGCAAGTTTTGATGTAAACCAAATGACCGACAGGAAGAGAAACAAAGGAAACAGCAGGTTAGAGATATATGCGCTGAAATCCAGATAATAGTTGACGATCTCGTTAAATGGCACCTCCTTCTCGAGCATCTTATCGATCTTCTCGGCAATATTGATCGTTATCCCAATCGGAATGAACAATAACAACATCAAAACGAAGGTGAGCAAATATCTCTTCAGTATGTACCAGTCTAATATTTTCAAACTACAGCCTCTTATTCATTTGTCTGACCATCTTGTCTTTCCAATTGCGGAAATCACCCGCTAATATATGTTTTCTAGCCTCCCGCACCAACCACATATAAAAACCGAGGTTGTGAATGGTGGCGATTTGTTTTCCAAGGAATTCATTAGATACAAACAAATGCCTGAGATAGGCCTTGTTATAATCCTGATCGACAAATGTAATATCCATCTCATCTATGGGTGAAAAATCATCCTCCCACTTTTTGTTTTTGATATTGATGGTTCCTTCGGAAGTGAACAGCATACCGTTGCGGGCATTTCGCGTGGGCATAACACAATCGAACATATCAACCCCTAAGGCGATATTCTCCAGAATATTGATCGGTGTACCCACTCCCATCAAATAACGCGGTTTATCGGCCGGAAGTATGTCACACACAACTTCGGCCATGGCATACATCTCTTCGGCAGGTTCACCAACCGAAAGACCGCCAATGGCATTTCCGGCAGCACCAGCATTGGCAATATATTCGGCCGACTGTTGGCGAAGTTCCTTATATGTACTTCCCTGTACAATGGGAAACAGGGTTTGTTCATAACCATACAAGGGCGGCAATTCATTTAAACGTGCAAAGCAACGGTCTAGCCAGCGATGGGTCATATGCATCGACTGCTCAGCATAGGCATATTCGCAGGGATAAGGCGTGCACTCATCGAAGGCCATGATAATATCTGCGCCGATCTGGCGCTGAATCTCCATCACATTCTCAGGAGTGAAGACATGAGAACTGCCGTCGATATGACTTTTGAACTTTACACCTTCCTCCTTTATCTTGCGGTTAGCCGAGAGCGAATACACCTGATATCCACCAGAATCGGTTAGTATATTCCTGTCCCAGTTCATAAATTTATGCAGCCCTCCCGCAGCTTCGAGAATTTCTATACCGGGTCTTAAATACAAGTGGTACGTATTACCCAGGATTATATCGGGATTTATGTCCTCTCTCAACTCCCTTTGATGCACGGTCTTTACCGATGCCGCAGTACCCACAGGCATGAAAATCGGCGTCTCAATAGGCCCGTGATCGGTATTGATCAATCCCGCTCTCGCTTTGGATTCAGGATCTGTTTTAAGGAGGTCAAACCGCATTAATCAAACTTAAGTGCGTCAAAGATAAATAACTTGAAATGATGAACTTCTTAAACACCTACTAAATTGTTAGCAAATAGCATCAATTCGTTAATAAGTGATCTCTGACTTCCTTTGTATGCGCCTCCTAAAAATTTATTTTTGAGCCTTGAAATCACTACTTATATGAGTACTACAGTTTCCCAGGAAGACCTTGTAATTCAGGTCCGCCGTGATATCCTCAGAATGGTTCATAAGGTTAATTCAGGCCATCCGGGCGGATCCCTCGGTTGCACCGAATTCCTTGTGGCCTTATTCAACGGAATTATGGATCATAATCCAGATTTTTCGATGAACGGGATAAATGAAGATATTTTCTTTCTTTCCAATGGCCATATCTCACCGCTGTTTTACAGTGTCCTGGCAAGATCAGGCTATTTCCCGATCGAGGAACTCAATACATTTCGATTGATCGACTCCCGCCTTCAGGGACATCCAACAACTCATGAAGGCCTGCCTGGTGTTCGCACGGCATCCGGATCCCTGGGTCAGGGCATGTCGGTTGCGATAGGTGCTGCCCAGGCTAAAAAACTGAATAACGATAACCATCTTATCTACAGCCTGCATGGCGATGGTGAGTTGCAGGAAGGACAAAATTGGGAAGCCATGATGTATGCGGCTGCTCATAAAGTTGACAATCTTATCGCAACAGTAGACCTTAACGGTCAGCAAATCGACGGCGCAACAGATGATGTTATGCCTTTAGGTGATGTTAAGGCTAAGTTTCAAGCC
>JABDPL010000307.1 GCA_013042825.1 Flavobacteriaceae bacterium
AAGAGAGTGAACCTACCATATCGAATTTTTCCGATCTTGAACCTGCTCAGGCGACTAAGGAAAAAAAGACGGTTAAGGAGACTGAACCTGATATTGAAATGGAGGTAGAGCATGTAGTTGAAGAAAAATCGGAAATCGATAACCTGGCAGATAAGCTTGTAGAGGATTTCGGGCGCTTCGATCCTAAACTGGAGCTGGGTAAATTCCAGTTTCCGCATTTAGACCTTCTGAAGAAATACAGCACTGAAAATATTACCATCAACCAGGAGGAACTGGAGGAAAACAAAAACCGTATTGTCGACACCCTCAGGAATTATAATATAGGCATCGCCAGTATCAAGGCTACCATCGGACCTACGGTTACATTATACGAGATCGTCCCGGAAGCGGGTATCCGCATATCGAAGATAAAGAACCTGGAGGATGACATTGCCTTGTCACTCGCGGCCCTCGGTATTCGGATAATAGCGCCTATTCCAGGGAAAGGAACTATTGGAATTGAGGTTCCGAATAAGAATCCTACCATAGTTTCTATGCGATCGGTCATTGCTTCCGAACGTTTTCAGAAGGCGGAAATGCGTCTTCCTGTTGCCCTTGGGAAAACCATCAGCAACGAGACCTTCGTGGTCGACCTCGCTAAAATGCCACACCTCCTGATGGCCGGTGCAACCGGACAGGGGAAGTCGGTCGGACTCAATGCGGTGCTAACCTCACTAATTTACAAAAGACATCCGGCAGAGGTGAAATTCGTATTAGTCGATCCCAAAAAAGTTGAGCTTACCTTGTACAATAAGATCGAACGGCACTATCTGGCTAAACTGCCGGACTCGGATGAAGCTATAATTACCGACACGAATAAGGTGGTTCAAACCCTGAATTCATTGTGTATTGAGATGGATAATCGATACGACCTGTTGAAGAATGCCATGTGCCGGAACATAGCCGAGTACAATGAGAAATTCAAGTCCAGAAAGCTCAATCCGAATGAAGGCCATACGTACCTGCCTTATATAATTCTGGTGGTAGATGAGTTCGCAGATCTCATAATGACAGCAGGCAAAGAGATCGAGACTCCTATTGCAAGACTGGCACAGTTGGCAAGAGCGATCGGTATTCACCTTATCATCGCGACACAAAGGCCTTCGGTAAATGTGATAACCGGTATAATCAAAGCAAATTTCCCGGCGCGAATCGCATTCCGGGTAACATCGAAGATCGATTCCAGGACAATTCTCGACGGTTCCGGTGCCGATCAGTTAATAGGCCGGGGTGATATGCTGTTTACTCAGGGTAACGAAATGATCAGGCTTCAATGCGCTTTTGTCGATACACCTGAAGTTGAACGCATTACCGACTTTATAGGGTCACAAAAGGCTTATGCAAGTGCTCATATCCTTCCGGAGTATATAGGCGAGGAAAGTGGCACAAGTCTTGATATAGATATTATGGACCGTGATAAATTGTTCCGCGATGCAGCTGAGGTCATCGTTACAGCACAGCAAGGTTCGGCCTCTTTGCTTCAACGCAAGTTGAAATTAGGATACAACCGCGCGGGAAGATTGATCGATCAACTCGAAGCCGCAGGAATTGTCGGTCCGTTCGAAGGCAGCAAAGCAAGGCAGGTACTTGTACCCGATCTTGTGGCCTTAAACCAGTTACTTGAGGAGGAACGCCAGTGATTAAGGCTAAAAAAATATAAATGATGAAAAAGATAATAACAACAGTTGTTTTGATTAGCGGTTTCATAGCCTTTGGTCAGAACGATTCCGATAAGGCCAAAGCCCTGCTTGACGACGTTTCGGCCAAGGTGAGGAGTTATGAAAACATATCGATAGATTTTAAATATGTGCTTCATAATTCCGAAGAAAATATAAACCAGGAAACCCGTGGCGATGTTATAATGGCGGGTGAAAAGTATGTATTGAATGTGCTCGGGGTGACCAGAATTTACGATGGAAAAACGCTTTATTCTATTAGTCCGGAAGACGAAGAAGTTACGATCTCATCTGAAAACACCGAAGACGAAAGCACGATCACACCCAGCATGATGCTCTCGTTTTACGAAAACGGATATTCCTACACCATGGACATCGTACAAAATGTCCGGGGCCGCAAGATTCAGTATGTAAAGCTTGTTCCTATTGACTCTACGGCTGAAATCAAATATGTATTACTGGGTATTGATATCAATACCAAACATATCTATAACCTTATAGAAATTGGCAGTAACGATACCAAAACCACCCTCACTGTTAATTCTTTTAAAACGAACGAGCCGCTATCGGAAACCTTGTTTACATTTGATGAATCAAAATACAGCGATTATTTCATCAATCGCATAGACTGATGGACAGTTGAAACTTTTAGACCGTTACATACTAACAACCTACCTCAAAACCTTTTTCAGCGTGTTTGTCATACTCATGCTGATTTTTTTATTGCAGAGTATCTGGTTGTACATTCGGGAATTGGCCGGAAAAGATCTCGAGATCGATGTTGTACTGAAGTTCCTGTTATATGCATCTCCCCGACTGGTGGTTCTGGTACTTCCGCTGACCATTTTGTTGTCATCGATCATGGTTTTCGGACGATTTGCCGAGAACTACGAATTTGCCGCCATGAAATCAACAGGCATATCACTTCAGCGGGCGATGAGAAGCCTGGCTATTTTTATTGGGATCCTTTCGATTACAACATACTTTTTTGCGAATAATGTCATGCCCTGGGCCGAGTTTAACTTCTTTAATTTAAGACGGAACCTGGCCAAAGTAAAACCGGCTATGGTAATCGCAGAGGGGCAGTTTAATGAGATCGGGAATATCAATATCAAGGTTGAGGATAAAAGTGGTGATCGCGGACAATACCTGAAGGATGTGGTGATTCATCAGAAGAAACCCAAAAGATTGGGCAATTACACCGTGATAAAATCGAAAACCGGGGAACTCACAAATGCTGAAAATGAAGACGTTCTTCAGTTGGTTCTCTATGATGGTAATTATTATGATGCGTTGCAGCCCAATGAATTACCGGAACGCCGTAAAAAACCTCATGTAAAAAGTTCATTCGAAAAATACACCTTGAATATCGACCTTTCGCAGATGAACAATGTAGACCTCGATGAACGTAATTACAGCACCCGATATAACATGCTCACGGCAAAGGAATTAAGCTACACCATAGATACGCTTAAGATCGACCGCAAACGGGATATCGACATATTGGCAACCAATCTCCAGAATCGGAGCACCATATTAACCCTCAACAATAATATTAAGCCAAAAAAGGCAGATGAGCCGTTTACGGGAGAGTCGATCTACGAGTTGTTCGATCCTAAGCAAAACCTGCAAATTGTGAATGTGGCTATCAATACAGTAAACAGCACCAATGCCATTATAGCATCAAAAGAACGGACGTTTTTCAGCAAGGAAAAGAACGTCAACAAGCATGTGATAGCATTTTATGAAAAGTTTGCACTTGGAATATCCTGTATCATCCTATTTTTTGTTGGGGCACCACTAGGAGCCTTGATAAGAAAAGGTGGATTCGGATTACCGATCGTGATCGCCATAGTTTTGTTTCTGACCTATCATTTCATCGGGATATTTGCGAAGAACAGTGCCGAGGACAGCAGTTTGAATCCGGTGTTGGCTACCTGGGTTTCAACCCTGATCATGCTGCCACTCAGCGTGTATTTAACCAACAGGGCAACCAAAGACCGGTCGCTGCTCAATCTCGATGGCATCCTGGTTCCGGTTAAGCGTTTGTTAAAACCCCGTGAAGATGACGAGCTCTCGGATAAGTCGCTGTTAAATCCGGATTCGAAAGATTATCAAAACCTATTGACCTATTCAGATGAAAAACTTATCGATCTGATCAAAAATTACAGGCAATATGATATGGATGCACCATACAGAAATTCTAGTCTTGCAATCTTAAACTCCCGTGGTATCACCGAAGAAGAACTGCGCTTTGGTGGAAACCTCTTTAATGAAAAGTATGAAAACGCATTGCGATATAAAAGAGACTATGATGAGAATTCCCGTATTGCCATGTTATTATACTGGTTCTATATTGTGCTGGGTGTGGGTGGAGCTGTTTTGAATAACAATGGATATCCAACGCTTGGTAAGATTCTTGTTGTCATCGGTGTATTAGGGTTAGTGATGTTCCTGTTTGCTTTCTTTAAAGCTTTCAATCACCAGACCAATTTCTATAAGATCCTCGGGAAGAACAGAGGCTCGAATATCGTTATTGCTGTTGTACTCGGTATCCCGCTTTTCTTTGTTTATCATCTCTTATTGGGAACCAAATTATCAGACGAACTCAAGGAGATCACATAGTTATTAAAGTCGTATCTTTGCGCTAAAATTTTTGAAAACTGCCGGGATGAAAACCGTGAATAAATCAACTGAGATCAAACTCAATAATGTTCAGGAAGCTATAGCCGATATCCGCAAAGGAAAGATCGTGATCGTTGTTGATGACGAGAACAGGGAAAATGAAGGTGATTTTATCGCCGCGGCAGAAATGGTTACCCCCGAGCTTGTAAATTTCATGGCCCAGCATGGACGCGGATTGATTTGCGCACCGCTTACCGAAGAACGTTGCGATACCCTTGAATTACCCATGATGGTCAAGGACAATACAGTAATGCATCATACGCAATTCACTATTTCTGTTGACCTGATAGGGCATGGTTGTACTACTGGAATTTCGGTATACGACCGGGCAAAGACCATCAGGGCTCTTGTCGATGAGAACACCGATCCCCGCGACCTTGGTAAACCCGGACATATTTTCCCGCTACGTGCAAAGGATGGCGGCGTACTGAGACGAACCGGCCATACGGAGGCAGCCGTTGACCTGGCCAGGCTGGCAGGATTTGCTCCTGCCGGAATCCTTGTTGAGATCCTCAATGAAGACGGCACAATGGCCCGTTTACCTCAATTGGCAGAGGTAGCAAAAAAATTCGATTTGAAGATCATCTCCATAGAAGACCTTGTCGCCTATAGAATGGATCATGATTCCCTTATCGAAAAGAAAGAAGATTTTGATATCGAAACCCGCTTTGGAAAATATCGCCTGCGGGCCTATGAGCAAACAACAAACGGACAGGTCCATATCGCTTTGACCAGGGGTGAATGGAAAGCGAATGAACCGGTCTTAACACGGGTGAACGCCACGCTTGTGAATAATGATATACTGGGAACACTGACCAATAATGTCGAGCAAAAACTCGACGACATGTTCAAGGTCGTAAATGATGCCGGTAGAGGGGCTGTTATCTTTATCAACCAGCAATCTCAGGCCATGAACCTCTTAAACCGTATGGAAATGCTGAGAAATAAGCAGGTTCCGGGACATGTGGTCAAAGCGCCGGGAATTGAAATGGATGCCAGGGATTTTGGAATCGGAGCACAGATCCTGCATGATCTGAATATTCATAAACTACGACTGATTTCAAACAGCGAACAGACCAAGCGTGTAGGAATGATAGGCTATGGATTGGAGATCGTAGATTATGTCAATTTCTGATTTAAAGTTTAACGACCTTTAAAACTTGCACATTATCCCTGTTTGATAGTTTTATCAGGTAGGTTCCCGTTCTCAAATAATTCAGATAGACTTCCTCCGAACGCACACCGGCGCTAATCATAAAGCGCGACAGCTGCTGCCCATGAATATTGAAGATCTTTACTTCAGTATTTTCTCCTAGTGGTTCTTTAAATTGAATGTTTACCTTGCTCCTAACCGGATTTGGATATGCAATAGCTGAAACAGGGGTGTCTTCAATTGTAATATTCAATGTTTCGGGAGGTGACCAGAATTTGACCAATCTCAAAAATCCTTCCCATGCTGAAGCAAGATCGTCCCAGCTCTCATAAATGAGCTCGATCTCGTTATCGTTTGGGTCGAAAGTTCTGAGTTGACGGTTTGCATTTTCCCAACTAGTGGTGCCGCTATTCCATTCCTGGGCTAATGTTTCGGTTAGATTTCCAACAGTATAAGTATTGAGAAGTCGTGTAGTATTATTCCAGATTCCGGAACCAAAGGTCTGCTCGAGCACTTCGGTTACCAGGTCACTTGTATTATAGGTGAGCTGAGTGCGCTTGAAAGGATCGGACCAATCCATCGGTCCCGATTGCCACCCCCTGATTTCAACCAGGGTGAGCCTGTTATTACCATCATAGGAATAATCGGTTTTTTCCTCATTCTCCCAGTCGTTCAGGAAATCCCGCCATTCTTCATAAATCTCATCCTGAAGCAGTGAACCTGTATAATTGTAAGTGCGACGTTGACTATTAACAAGCATCATGGTGATAAAATCAAGTTCGCGCCTAACATCCTCCAGTCGGTTCCCCAGGCCATCATAAGTATACTGGTTATCGTTAAATAACATCCAGCTGGTACCGGTCCAGATAGCATATTCGTAAACCGAAACCAACTCGCTGGCGTTATAGGTATACGAATCTCTTGAACCATCCTGCCAGGTCATTGTGCCGGGATTCCAGTTTTGCTGAATACTCTGGTCCAGGTCATTGTTGCCGTTATAATCCTTGTTGAACTGGTAAAAATTTTCCCAGCTGGATCCGTTCCAGTTCAATCGCAGCAGGTTGGTTTCCTTTACACCACCGTTATCATAGGTATAGAGATCCCTGGTATCGAAACGCCAGTCCATCATCCCGCTATCCCAGGAGTATTGATGAATCGAATCGAGTTTAAATACGGTTTGACCTGAAGTAAACAGTGATAAAAAACCAATGGTGAGAGCTAATATAATTTTTGTATTCATAGTTTTAATTTCGAATAATTCGTTTAACGTATTTCTCGGTATTCTGTTCGATGACCAACAGATATACGCCCACCGGTAAATCCGACATATCAATTTGCTTTAGATCATCAGGTATTTCCATCAGGCGTTTCCCCAAAATATCGAATAACTCGATCGAGTCTAGAGCTGTATTGGTTTCAATGGTGAGAATACCGCTGGTAGGATTGGGATAAACCGAAATTTCCCTAAAAATTTCATTCAGCTCTTCAATACTGAGGGTGTCGAAACTAAAGCTGTCGAGCCCGGGAGCCGGACTATTAAAATAATCCTGCGAGCTGGTGTTGTCTATGTTTGAATTGTAAAAACTATCTAATACTCCACCCGCTCCTGCTGCGATGGGATCTGAATTAAGCAGAAAGGTCATCTGGCCGGATGAAGGCATGTTACTTATTTGAAAAGCGACAAGGTCGATCTGTTGGCCAGAGGTATGTGAGAATAAGGACTGTCCCGGAGGCATATTTAATTGAAAGGCATCGCGGGTACCATCACCCAATGACAGGCCTGATAAAAATGCGGCATCGAATTCGGTTGATGACCAGGTCCTGCCTGCTAATAACGAATTGGCATTGACTACATCAGATGCACCTGCAGGCAGCATCAAAGTGAAGCCCGCATCTGATAAATCGGTATTACCTGAAGAGTCAAAATCGGGAATAGCCACAATTTTAAAATCATATCCGCCCAGATGTATGAGTCCGAAGTCATAGTTCTGAGCCCAGATCGGACCAATAACGGTTATAAGGAATAAGGTGTAAAGTCGTTTCATATTTTAAGATTTAAAGGTTGATCAATTGCCGGGAGGAACTGTCGGGTTTATAATATAGGTGACCGAATTAAAACCGTTGCCGGGATGTGCAAGGACATTGTCTTTGATGATATTGCTATCGTTTCCCGATCCTGAGAAGCGGCCGCTGCCATTCATATTGATATCGATTTGGAGATAACCCGTTGATGTGTAGGTCACCGAATTGAATCCATTTCCAGGATCTGCAAGAACATGGTCCTTTATGGAATTGGTGTCATTATCAGCTCCAGAAAACCGAACCTGTCCGTTAGCTTTGGCATCACCGGCCCAAAGCGCATGCTCACCCGTCACGAGAAGAAGCTGCGCATTACTCCCGAAGCTAACAAAAGCATTATCGGTAAAGTTAATTGGGGTAGTTGTTTCAGACAATCCATAGGTGTTTCCGGTCATAACCGCCATAT
>JABDPL010000316.1 GCA_013042825.1 Flavobacteriaceae bacterium
TCACACCACACGCTAAATTTAAAGCTGAGGTTTATATCCTTAAGAAAGAAGAAGGTGGTCGTCACACACCATTCCATAATAACTACCGTCCGCAGTTCTACGTTCGTACAACTGACGTAACCGGAAACATCGTGCTTCCTGATGGTGTGGAAATGGTAATGCCAGGTGATAACCTTACCATTACTGTTGATCTTATTCAGCCAATCGCCCTCAACATGGGTCTGAGATTTGCGATCCGTGAAGGTGGTCGTACGGTTGGAGCTGGTCAGGTGACTGAGATATTAGACTAAACATAAAGTTTAAAATACAAGTTGAAGGTATTCCGGAAATTTACGGAATGCCTTGACTTGTATTTACGGGTTTAGCTCAGTTGGTAGAGCACTGGTCTCCAAAACCAGGTGTCGGGAGTTCGAGTCTCTCAACCCGTGCGAAATGTAATTTAAGCACAACCTGGGAGACGAGAAGTCTATCCCGAGCATTATTGAGAAACAAAACATGTTTTGTTTCGAAGATAGAAACCAAAGGTTGACGAGGGGAGTCTCTCAGCCCGTGCAAGGGTTTGAGTTCGAGACCAAAGTATTGAAAGTTAATGGCGATATGCTGGTTGAATTAACCCGGAAACCTTTATGATTTAAATCCTTAACAATAAGGTGAAGAATCAAGTTCCGGGAAGAAAAATTAAAAAGAATAGCAGAAATGATCAATTACATCAAAGAATCTTTTGAAGAACTGAAAAACCATGTGACATGGCCAAGTTGGGCTGAAGCTCAGAACCTGACGGTCATTGTGGCCCTGTTCTCAATTATTTTTTCATTGGCTATTTGGGGAGTGGATACCGTGTTCGGTAGAGTAGTGGAGTTTTATTTTGAGCTGTTAAGCTAAATGGGAGTCGGTATGTCAGAGCAGACGATAGAGAAGAAATGGTATGTGGTGCGCGCCGTGAGCGGCCAGGAGAATAAGATCAAGACCTACATTGAGAACGAGATTTCCCGTTTGGGTTTAGAGGATTATGTTGAACAGGTTCTCGTACCTACCGAAAAAGTTATACAGATCAGAAATGGAAAGAAGATCAATAAAGAGAAGGTTTACTTTCCCGGATATATAATGATCAAGGCCAACCTGAGTGGTGAAATCCCACACATTATCAAATCGATTACCAATGTGATCGGATTTCTCGGGGAAACCAAAGGTGGTGATCCCGTGCCTCTGCGTCAGAATGAGGTAAACAGAATGCTCGGAAAAGTAGACGAACTCGCGCTTGAAGCCGATGCCAACGTCGCTATTCCATTTGTGGTTGGTGAGACGGTTAAAGTAATCGACGGGCCATTCAATGGCTTTGACGGAACCATAGAAAAGATCAATGAAGAGAAGCGTAAACTCGAGGTCATGGTTAAGATCTTCGGAAGGAAGACCCCACTGGAGCTCAGTTATATGCAGGTGGAGAAAGTTTAAAAATTGTTACAACAAATATATAGATGTGCTTTTCGCTTCCAACTATAAAGCATGTCATGAACTAAATGTTTAAAAATGGCAAAAGAGTTAAGTAAAGTAGTTAAACTACAAGTAAGGGGAGGTGTCGCGAACCCATCGCCACCGGTTGGACCCGCTTTAGGTGCTGCTGGAGTTAACATCATGGAGTTCTGTAAGCAGTTCAATGCCAGAACACAGGACAAGCAAGGCAAAGTCTTGCCGGTTGTTATCTCGGTGTACAAGGACAAGTCATTCGACTTTGTCGTAAAAACACCCCCAGCAGCAGTACAATTATTGGAAGCGGCCAAGGTAAAGAAGGGTTCAGGTGAGTCGAACAGGATAAAGGTTGCCCGTGTGACCTGGGATCAGGTTAGAACCATTGCCGAAGATAAAATGGTAGACCTTAATGCGTTTACCGTTGAATCGGCTATGAAAATGGTTGCTGGCACTGCCCGATCAATGGGAATCACTGTTAAAGGCGGCGAGAAACCGAACTAAAAATCTTTATTTAAATGGCAAGATTAACAAAGAAACAAAAACTGGTTGCAGAAAAGGTCGATAGATCGAAGCTCTACAGCCTGGAAGAAGCTTCTCAACTCGTCAAGGATGTCACTAATGTTAAATTCGATGCATCAGTCGATATTGCTGTACGTTTGGGTGTTGACCCGAAAAAGTCAAATCAGATGGTACGCGGGGTGGTGCGACTACCTCATGGTACCGGTAAGGATGTAAAGGTTTTAGCGCTGGTTACTCCTGATAAGGAAAGTGAAGCTGAGGAAGCAGGAGCCGACTATGTCGGACTCCAGGAATATCTGGATAAGATCAAAGGCGGATGGACCGATGTTGACGTAATTATAACCATGCCAAGTGTTATGGGTAAATTAGGTCCGCTAGGTCGAATTCTTGGTCCTCGTGGTTTAATGCCAAATCCAAAGACCGGTACGGTTACTATGGATGTCGGTAAAGCTGTTGGTGATGTTAAGGCAGGTAAGATCGATTTCAAGGTTGATAAGACCGGGATCGTGCACGCCGCTATTGGAAAAGCATCATTTTCAGCAGACAAGATCGCGGGTAATGCCCATGAATTGCTCTCAACCTTGATCAAATTGAAACCTACTGGAGCGAAAGGAACTTATGTTAAAAGCATTTATATGTCGAGTACCATGAGTATGAGTATTGCAATAGATCCTAAAGAATCTAATCAGTAGTTAAAGCTTTATATTATGACTAGAGAAGAGAAATCACAGGTAATTAAAGAATTAACTGCGCAGTTATCGGAAAATGAAAATATTTATTTGGCCGATATATCAGGATTGAACGCAGGACAGACATCGGCGTTGCGACGTGCCTGTTTTAAGGCTAATGTACGACTGTCGGTTGTTAAGAATACCTTGCTTGAAAAAGCGATGGAAGCTTCGGAAAAGGAGTTTGGTGAACTACCAACAACCTTAAAAGGTAATACTTCCGTATTGTACGCTGAAACCGGAAATGCACCCGCAAAGGTGATCAAGGCCTTCAGAAAAAAATCGGAAAAACCCCTGTTGAAAGGTGCCTTTATAGAAGAGGCTATCTATGTTGGTGATGATCAATTGGAAACCCTTGTGAATATTAAATCAAGGGAAGAACTTATCGGAGATGTTGTGGCCTTGTTGCAATCACCTGCCAAGAATGTGATCTCAGCATTACAGTCTGGAGGTGGAAAACTTTCCGGTATTCTGAAGACCTTATCTCAAAAAGAGGGATAAAAAAACGACGCACTTTTTATAACACATATTTAATTTAAAACACACATTTAAAACGATAGAAAAATGGCAGATTTAAAAGATTTTGCAGAACAACTGGTTAACTTGACAGTTAAGGAAGTCAATGAGTTAGCCGATATATTAAAAGAAGAATACGGTATTGAGCCTGCTGCTGCTGCAGTTGCTGTGGCTGCTGGTGGCGGAGCCGCCGGTGGTGAGGACGCTGCCGAGGAAAAATCAGAATTTGATGTTATCCTTAATGCCCCGGGTGGATCTAAATTAGCTGTAGTTAAACTGGTTAAAGAATTGACCGGTCTCGGACTAAAAGATGCTAAAGGTCTCGTTGATAATGCACCATCGCCAATCAAGGAAGGTGTAAGTAAAGACGAAGCTGAAGGTCTTAAATCAGCTCTGGAAGAAGCAGGTGCCGAGGTTGAGCTTAAGTAAGCTCGTCCTTGACCTACAAAATATGGTTTAGGTCTGGAGCATAACGCTTCAAGACCTAAACCCTTTTGTGTATACAAGCGTTTGTATACACCAGTTTAAATTTTAATTAAAATCTTGTCCGTCGATGCAAGCAAAACAAGCTGAAAGAATCAACTTTTCTTCTATTGTAAACCGAACGGAATATCCTGATTTTCTGGATATTCAGATAAAATCCTTCCAGGATTTTTTCCAGTTAGAGACAAAATCGGAAGAGCGGGAAGATGAAGGGCTGTACAATACCTTCATGGAAAACTTCCCGATTACGGATACGCGTAATCAATTTGTACTAGAATTTCTTGATTACTTTATCGATCCGCCGCGATATACGATCCAGGAATGTATTGAACGAGGCCTGACTTACAGCGTTCCGCTGAAGGCCAGACTTAAACTATACTGTACCGATCCCGAACATGAAGATTTCGAAACCATAGTTCAGGATGTGTACCTGGGAACAATCCCCTACATGACGCCTAGCGGAACTTTCGTGATCAATGGAGCAGAACGTGTTGTCGTATCCCAGCTACACCGTTCACCTGGTGTGTTCTTCGGACAATCGTTCCATGCGAATGGCACCAAATTATATTCTGCCCGGGTAATTCCGTTTAAGGGGTCATGGATCGAATTCGCCACAGATATCAACAGTGTGATGTATGCTTACATCGACAGGAAAAAGAAATTACCCGTTACTACCCTGTTCAGGGCCATCGGCTATGAGCGGGATAAGGATATACTGGAGATCTTTGACCTTGCTGAAGAGGTTAAGTCAACCAAGACCGGATTGAAAAAATACCTGGGGCGCAAGCTTGCAGCGCGTGTACTTAAAACCTGGCACGAGGACTTTGTTGATGAAGATACAGGTGAGGTGGTCTCAATCGAAAGAAACGAGATTGTTCTTGACCGTGATACTGTTCTTGAGAAGGAACATATCGAGGAGATATTAGAATCGGGATCTAAAACGATTCTCTTACATAAAGAGGATAACCAAATGGGTGATTATGCAATTATCCATAATACCTTACAAAAGGATCCTACAAATTCTGAGAAGGAGGCCGTAGAGCATATCTACCGTCAATTGCGTAATGCCGAACCACCGGATGAAGAAACCGCCAGGGGAATTATCGATAAGCTGTTTTTCAGTGACCAGCGATATAACCTGGGTGAGGTCGGACGTTACCGAATGAATAAGAAGCTTGGTCTTGATATCGGAATGGATAAGCAGGTGCTTACCAAAGATGATATCATTACTATCATAAAATATTTAATTGAGTTGATCAACTCCAAGGCCGAGATCGATGATATCGATCACTTGTCTAACAGACGTGTGCGAACGGTAGGTGAGCAGTTATCAACCCAGTTTGGCGTTGGGCTTGCCCGTATGGCAAGAACTATACGTGAACGAATGAATGTCAGGGATAACGAGGTGTTTACACCAATCGACCTGATCAATGCCAAAACACTTTCTTCTGTGATCAATTCCTTCTTCGGAACGAATCAGCTGTCGCAGTTTATGGACCAAACCAACCCGCTGGCCGAACTTACGCACAAGCGTAGATTATCGGCTCTCGGACCTGGCGGTCTGTCAAGAGAACGTGCCGGATTTGAGGTTCGTGATGTTCACTATACGCACTACGGAAGACTATGTCCGATCGAGACCCCGGAGGGTCCGAATATCGGGCTGATCTCTTCACTTTCTGTTTATGCCAAGGTAAATTCCATGGGATTCATCGAAACACCTTACCGTCCTGTTGAAAAAGGTGTGGTAGATATAAAAGGTGATCCGATTTACCTCAGTGCTGAAGAGGAAGAAGAACGCTTGATAGCGCAGGCAACGGTAGAAGTTGATAAGAAAGGAAAGATAATTCATGATAAGGTGATCGCCCGTATGGAAGGTGATTTCCCTGTGGTTGAGCCAAAGCAGTTACATTATACCGACGTTGCACCTAACCAGATATCCTCTATTTCAGCTTCCCTGATTCCATTCCTCGAGCATGATGATGCGAACCGTGCATTAATGGGATCGAACATGATGCGCCAGGCAGTGCCGTTATTGAAACCCCAGGCACCTATTGTAGGTACCGGACTCGAGCGGCAGGTGGCTTCAGATTCAAGGGTATTGATCAATGCAGAAGGTAACGGCGTTGTACAATATGTAGATGCCGATCAGATCGTTATCAAATATAATCGCACAGAGGAAGAGGCTTTGGTTAGTTTCGATGGTGATTCGAAAACTTACTCCCTGACCAAGTTCAGAAAGACCAATCAGGGTACATCAATTAATCTGAAAGCCATCGTTCGCAAAGGTGATAAGGTTACCAAAGGACAGGTGCTTTGTGAAGGTTATGCGACTAAGAATGGCGAACTGGCGCTTGGAAGAAACATGAAAGTTGCATTCATGCCCTGGAAGGGTTACAACTTTGAGGATGCAATCGTGATTTCTGAAAAAGTCGTTCGTGATGATATCTTTACTTCCATCCATATCGATGAGTATGCGCTCGAAGTGCGGGACACAAAACTCGGAAATGAGGAGCTTACTAATGATATCCCTAATGTTTCTGAGGAAGCCACCAAGGATCTCGACGAGAATGGAATGATAAGGATTGGTGCTGAGATTAAACCCGGAGATATCCTGATCGGTAAGATCACTCCAAAAGGTGAAAGCGATCCTACTCCGGAAGAAAAACTGCTTCGTGCGATTTTCGGTGATAAGGCCGGGGATGTGAAAGATGCGTCATTAAAGGCGTCACCGTCCCTTCAGGGTGTTGTTATCGATAAGAAATTATTCGCGCGGGCTATCAAGGATAAGCGCAAACGTGCCAAGGATAAGGAAGATATAGCACAGCTGGAGGATGTATATGACAAGAAATTCGATGAACTTAAGGGAATTCTTGTCGAGAAATTGTTCTCTATCGTTGGTGGAAAAACATCACAAGGTGTATTTAACGATCTCGGGGAAGAAGTCTTTCCAAAAGGAAAGAAATATACCCTTAAAATGTTGAACGCTGTTGATGATTATGCGCACCTGGTATCAGTTAAGTGGACCACCGATAAGCACCTTAATGCTTTGGTTTCTGAATTGATCCATAATTACAAGATCAAGGAAAATGACCTCCAGGGATCCCTGAGGCGAGAGAAATTCACCATTTCTGTTGGAGACGAATTACCATCGGGTATTATCAAGCTTGCCAAGGTTTATATCGCTAAGAAGCGTAAGCTGAAGGTAGGGGATAAGATGGCAGGGCGTCACGGTAACAAAGGAATTGTTGCCAGAATTGTTCGCCAGGAAGACATGCCTTTCCTTGAGGACGGAACCCCTGTAGATATCGTATTGAATCCACTTGGTGTACCATCCCGTATGAACATCGGTCAGATCTATGAAACCGTTCTCGGA
>JABDPL010000320.1 GCA_013042825.1 Flavobacteriaceae bacterium
CTCATATTAAGTGCAATAGCGATAGTAATTCTTGCTAAACTATTACCTGGCGTAAGTCTGAGTCCGCCATATATCACGGCTTTACTCGTCGCCCTGGTACTTGCCGTTTTGAATGTTCTGGTCAAGCCAATTCTGATCATTCTTACCTTGCCGATCACCATCATTACGCTCGGATTATTCCTCCTTGTAATCAATGCACTTATCATCCTGCTGGCCGATAAAATGATCGATGGCTTTAGTGTGAGCAGTTTCTGGACGGCTATACTGTTCAGCATACTTCTGTCCATTCTGCAATCCATTTTGAATTCATTTGTAAAGGAGGAGAAAACCCGGGATTAATACCTGTTCAATCCTTTTTGTTCGAATTTTTATTTGTTGTATTTTTGCTCCCTTATTCTGAAGATTAGCCATGAATATTACAAGAGAAAACATAGATGAGCTGAATGCCATCCTAAAGGTTGATATCGAGAAGGACGATTATAGTGATAAAGTTCACAAGATCCTCTCAGATTACAGGAAAACAGCTAATATCCCCGGTTTTAGAAAGGGACATGTGCCTATGGGTATGGTCAGGAAGCAATATGGTAAAGCCGTTCTAATCGATGAAGTGAACAAATTACTACAAGATGCCCTCGGAAAATATCTAGTTGAGGAGAAGCTGGATGTTCTTGGAAATCCATTACCAAAGTCACAAGATAACCTCGATTGGAATGCTGATGCCTTTAGCTTTGAATTTGAACTCGGACTTGCACCTAAATTTGAAGTAGAGCTGAAATCGAAGAAACCGATCACACAATTCAAGATCGTAGCTGACAAGAAAATGGTAGACAACCAGGTTGAACGCTTACAGAAGCAATTCGGAAAATTGATCGCAAAAGACAGCGTTGAAGAGGGTGACGAAATAACAGGCGTTTTCAAAAATGAAGAAGAAGGGATTGATAATAGCACGACCTTAACCTTGGATAAGATCAAGGGGAAGTCAAACATCAAAAAGTTTATCGGTTTGAAAGTGGGCGATCAACTCGAACTGAAGACGAAGAATCTTTTTAATGATGACCATGATCTGATGCACTTTCTTAAGGTCTCGCACGATGATGCCCATGGCCTTGATACAGAGGTTGAATTTACCGTTAAAGAGATTAATATGCGGGAGTTGGCCGAGCTTGACCAGGATCTCTTTGATAAGATCTATGGACCGGGTGTGGTAAAGACCGTAACCGAATTGAAGGATAAGATCAAAGCTGATGCCGAAAAACAATTCGAACAGCAATCAGATCAGAAACTGCTTAACGATGTTACCGAGTACCTTGTTGAGAACACCAAGTTCGATCTGCCTTCTGAATTCCTTATGAAATGGATGCAGACCACCAGCGAAGAGAAAATCGATGAATTACAGGCCAAGGAAGAGTACATTAAATCGGAAAAGGGCATGCGTTATCAATTGATTGAAGGCCAGTTGATCGAGACCCATAATCTGCAAATAAATTTTGAAGAGGTTAAAGCCTTTGCCATGGATATGATCAAAGCCCAAATGGCTCAATTCGGCCAATTGAATCCAGGTGAACAGGAAATCGAAGAAATCACCGCTCGTGTTTTGTCAAACCAGGAGGAGGTAAAACGGATTTCCGACCAGCTCATGAGCCAGAAACTATTAAACCTCTACAAGGAAGAGGCGAATCTCAAGCTCAAGGAAATGACCTACGAAAAATTTGTCAAAGAGGCATACGGATAAAAGGAACTAAACCATGATAAAAGCGCTTCAACTGAAGCGCTTTTTTTATGTTATAGGGTTGAATTTAAGCTTGGGCGAAATTTGCTTGTTTTTCCTGCGTATATGCTCCATTTCGGTAAGGATCTTATCGAGCATCTTAACGGCTTTTAAAATATAATAGCCCTTATTCAGCATAACACATTCAGAACGTTGAGCCACTGCCGCATCCGTTATTTCAGAGCGGGTTGGTAAGCCTTTTTTTGCAAGGCTTTCCAGAACCTGAGTTGCCCAGATGTTTGGAATGTGTGCGGCTTCGCAGATCCGTAAGATCTCTTCCTGAATTATGGCGAATTTTTTCCAGCCGGTCTCAATGGCCAGGTCCCCGCGGGCGATCATAATTCCGACGGGATAATTCTCCATTGCGGTTAATAATAATGCAGGAAGGTTCTTATAGGCTTCCATCGTCTCAATTTTTAAGATAATTCCCAGGTCGGCCTTATACCTGCTTAACTCTATCAGAAGGTCTGTTACATCTTCTTTGGAATTGACAAAGGAGAAATTTACGATATCGGCATGTTCAGCAACAAACCGCAGATCTGATTTATCCCTTTCAGTAAGGCCTTTAATATCCAAGTTACTCTCGGGGAAATTAATTCCTTTTCCCGCTCTTAGTTTTCCGCCTTTCTTCTTGGTAGTTGTAATCTCTATCAAGGCATGGTCGTCCTGAATGGCTTTAACGACTCCTTCGATCTTTCCATCATCGAAATAAACGGGATCATCGATTTTCAGGTAAGAGAAAACCAGGGGTTCCGAGCAGGAAATATGGGCTATTGAAGTGATTTCACCATCATCATTTCTTTGAGCCGGTTCGCCGGGAATGGATGTTTTATCCAATCGCAGAAGGTCTCCTTCAAACAGATAAATAATCTCTTCCAGAGGTAATAATTCATGAACCGTATGAATTTCAGAATTCGTCCTGGTCTCAAGAAAGACATTCAGCAGGGTATCTGTAGTAACAAAGGCGGAATCATGGCAAGTAGCCCAGCGACCAATGCCCTCGGCTTCCTCAATAACCAGTTTACATTTTTTACTTCTGGCATCCCTGAAGATCACATAAGATCCCTTAATGGTTTTCTTAAGCCATTTTTTATTAACCGGAATCACGGCATCGGCCCTGCTTACATCAGTTGGCATTATGCCATAGGGTGCGAGCCAGACCCAGGCCGGATTAACAATTTGCCCATATACATTGCGCTTGGGCTTTATATGGATAACCTTGGGTCCGGGTTTCATTATCCCGGTCCTGATCTTTGGCCCACCAAGATCCATGGCAATTTTGCAGCAGCTGTCGGTAGTTCTGATATTGTCGATCATGGCCTTCCAGATGATCTCATCATCATGTGCACAATTGATGCGGGCCACATCCATTCCGATATCGATCAGGTTCTCGATGAACTCAGGGTCGTCTGCAGCGTTAGTGGGTTGGGTTACCATGATCCTGGTATCCCTTTTCTTAGGCGATTTGCCCAGTATGGCTTCAGTATTCCTTTTGAGTAAATCATGGGCCACGTCATAAGTGATATAGTCCTTCTCTGGATTATAGGGTTCCCGATCGAGTAATTCTCTTACCACTACCTTTAAACCGATAAGATTTTGAAGGATCTGCCCCTCCATATGTGTGGAAATCGGGATACCAAGGGCGCTCCATTCCTCTTCAAGAGTTGAAATATTGAAGGACCGTAATGCTAAATAATGGATGAGGTTTCTCGCGCTTTCCCTGTACCTCGAATCTACTCTTTTTATCTCGGGTTCATAGCGCTGCTCGTAGGCTTCGATCTTATCAAATATCAGGTTGATTTGAGCACTGATTTTCGCTAGGACATCGCGTTGTAAAACCATGACTCGGATTTTTAACAAAATTACTGCATTTTGCCCTATTTCAGGCATTTTCAGCATTAAATAAACACTAATTTTGATCTTTGAATTATTTAAAGAATAAGTTAGTATCTTTACAGAATTCAATCGAAAAAATCAAAGAATGAATTACGCAAAAGAATTTGAAAAATTCGCCGTAAAAGATCAGGGCATAAACAGCCTTTATTACAATAAAATTGTCAGCAGCATGTATCCCCAAAGCCTGACACCCAACATCATTGAAGAGCGTCAGATGAATATTGCAATCTTTGACGTATTCTCGCGTTTAATGATGGATCGTATTATTTTCCTGGGCACAGGTGTCAATGATCAGGTTGCCAATATCATTCAGGCGCAATTGCTGTTTCTGGAGAGCACGGATTCATCAAAGGATATTCAGATCTATATCAACTCTCCCGGAGGTAGTGTTTATGCAGGATTAGGCATATATGACACCATGCAACTCATCAAGCCTGACGTAGCTACAATATGCACAGGAATGGCTGCATCTATGGCTGCAGTTCTGCTTTGTGCTGGTGAGAAAGGTAAACGGAGTGGCTTGAATCACTCCAGGGTTATGATCCATCAACCCCTTGGTGGAGCACAGGGACAGGCCAGTGACATTGAGATCACGGCCCGTGAGATCCTGATCCTGAAAGAGGAACTGTATAAAATCATCAGTAAGCATTCCGGTCAGGATTATGAAAAGGTTTATGCCGATGGTGACCGGGATTACTGGATGCGATCGGAAAAAGCATTGGAATATGGTATGATCGATGAAATCCTTGCCCGCGATTAAGAATTTGACCTAATATAACCAGTATGTCTAAAGAAGACTTAGAATGCTCGTTTTGCGGTAGAAAGAAACCCGAAACGAATTTGCTTATTGCCGGATTGGATGCTCATATATGCGATCGCTGTATAGAGCAGGCGCATGGCATCGTTATCGAGGAGTCAAAGCAAATGGACAGCGGTGATCTTTCTGCCGAACTGATGCTTCGCAAACCACAGCAGATCAAATCGTTTCTCGATGAGTATATCATTGGTCAGGAACATACGAAACGGGTGATGTCTGTGGCCGTCTATAATCATTATAAACGATTGCTGCAGGCTACAGGCGACGACGATGTTGAGATCCAGAAGAGCAATATTATTATGGTCGGTCAGACAGGAACAGGAAAAACCCTTATGGCGAAGACCATTGCCCGTATGCTGAATGTACCATTGGCCATTGTTGATGCAACGGTATTGACCGAGGCCGGCTATGTAGGTGAAGATGTTGAAAGCATATTAACCCGGTTACTTCAGGCCGCAGATTATAACCTCGAGAAAGCTCAGCGCGGCATCGTATTTATAGACGAGATTGATAAGATCGCGAGAAAAAGCGATAATCCCTCCATCACACGGGACGTTTCCGGAGAGGGTGTTCAGCAGGCGTTGCTGAAGTTACTTGAAGGCACTGTGGTGAATGTTCCACCCAAAGGGGGGCGCAAACATCCCGATCAGAAATTCATCGAGGTGAATACAGAGAATATCCTGTTTATCGCAGGAGGTGCATTCGACGGACTGGAACGTATTATCTCCAGAAGACTGAACATGTCGGCAATAGGATATAAGGCTTCACATGATGAGGATATTCTGGATAAGGATAACCTGCTCCAGTACGTAATACCTAAGGACCTCAAGGATTACGGACTAATACCTGAAATAATCGGAAGACTTCCTGTGCTCACTTATATGAACCCACTGGATTCCAATACCCTTAGGGCTATCCTTACAGAACCTAAAAATGCCATCGTTAAGCAATACAAGAAATTGTTCCAGATGGATGATATTAACCTCACCTTTTCAGAAGGTGCTTTAGGATTTATAGTAGACAAGGCCATTGAATATAAACTGGGGGCCAGGGGTCTGCGTTCCCTATGTGAGGAAATACTCACCGATGCCATGTTTACCCTACCGGGAACTGGCGAAACCAAGTTGAATGTGACCAAGGGTTATGCTGAGGGTAAATTGACCAAAACCACACTGAAAAAACTAAAAGCCGTTTCCTAAGGTTGGTCAAATACTAAAACATAAAATAAACGAGTCGAATAAAAGTCGGTATGGCCTTGCTAAAGCATGGCCTTAGTTTTGGTTAAACCTTATCTCCACAGCGGTATTGCTATTTTGAGTTGCTTATGGCCGATAGTTTCAAAACCTTTTTGTAGATGCGGTTATCGGAGACGTCTGTTGCCTGAAAGGCAAATTCATTTTCATCAAATCCGGATTTGAGGATTTTTACTTTATATTCCTCGAAAGCTTTAACAGCAAAACTGAAATGCGCATCGACACCGGTGGTTTGTACTGATAATTCCTTACCGGCTTTATCTAAAAGGACCACCCGGGCATTTGGAAGGGGTTGGTTGGTTCCCGAGTCGACTATGATCCCTTGTAAGGTGTGTTCGATCAATTCAGACCTGAACTGGTACATATCAAAACTGCCTTTGCCTCCGGTCCTGTTCGAACTGAAAAAGCCAAGTTCCTCATCTACAAAACGCATAGCGACTTCATCATAGCTCGAATTGATCTGATCGCCCAGATTCTGCGGTAAATCGAATGAATCATTTAAAATAGCCGACATGAAAAGGTCCATTCCGCCAAATCCAGGATGCCCGTTCGAAGAAAAATATAGCGTTCTGCCATCTGAACTCATAGAGGGATAAGTCTCATCTTCAGGAGTATTAATAGATGCATCGATAAGTTCAGGTATACCCAATGTGCCATCCGGTTGAATTTCGGCTTTGTAAAGGTCATAACCACCATAACCTCCTGGTTTGTTTGAAGCAAAAAGCAGGGTCTTTCCATCCGGGCTCACATAAGGGAACTCTATGGAATAGGAGTTGTTGCGTGTTAGTTGTTGGATGTTGATCCAGTTTCCGTGGGAATTCTTTTCCAGAGTAGCTTTGAACAATTGGTAGTTTTTAGAATTTTCTCGCAATGCTCGTGTGTAATAGATGGTCTTCTCATCAGGTGAGAAAGCTACCTGACCTTCGTTATGCTTGGTGTTCAGTATTCTAGAGAATAAGAGAGGATTTGATATCTCTCCGTTCTCGTCGATATCCATACAGAACAATTCGGTGAAGGGTTCCTTTGTATTGCTGTCTAAACCGTTACCAAGACCCCCAATTTTCTTGGAAGACACCACTATAAGTTTACCTCTGAATAGTCCGGAACTAAATTCAGAATATTTGGTATTCACATCAGAGGGTTTGATATCAAATTCAATCCCGCTTCTGTTAAGCGAGGTATTTTCATCGGGGATCTCAATAGTACGGTTAAAATCAGGTTCCGAGGGAAGAACCATCGCATTTTCAGTTGAAAATAGTGTACTAAAAGCAATCGCCAGGGTAGGGATAATCGCTTTCATTTCAATGGATTTATTGATTAATAGCAAACTAAAAGTAGCAGTAATAATCTTCAATTGAAAGCATTAGTGTCCTATTTTAGACAAAACCGGATCAATTTTCGATTATCGAATTAATTATTCAAATTTCTTCGATAAACGACGGGGGATCAATGATTGAGACCGAGTAATTCTTCAATATATATCCGGCTATTCGACAATCGGGGAACCTTGTGCTGACCGCCGAGTTTGTCATTTTTCTTAAGCCATTTATAAAAAAGTCCTGGTTTGGCCTGATGAATTGTAGGTTTTCGTAGTGTTATATCGTTATAACGCTTGGCCTCATAATCTGAATTCAAGGACATTAAGGCTGCATCAAGCCGGCTATTGAATTCGTCAATATTATCGGGCGCGGTTCTAAATTCGATCAACCATTCATGAGCGCCTTTCTCTTTACCACTCATAAAAATAGGAGCAGCGGTAAAATCAACGATCTCAGAATTGGTCTCCCTGCATACCTGTTTCAGTGCATCTTCGGCATTCTCGATGATCAATTCCTCACCGAAGACATTAATATGATGTTTGGTGCGCCCAGAGACTTTTATTCTGTATGGTTTAATAGAGGTGAAGCGAATGGTGTCACCAATTTTGTATCGCCAGAGCCCACCATTCGTCGTTATAACTACAGCATAAATTGTGTTTAATTCAACCTCACTTAACGGAATTATCGTTTCTTTAGGAGTCCCATAGGAATCCATGGGAATGAATTCATAGAAGATCCCATAGTCCAGCATCAATAATAATTCATTGGAATTGTTCTGGTCCTGAATGGCGAAAAACCCTTCCGAAGCATTGTAGATCTCATAATACCGGAATGAGGGCTTTGGTAGTAAAGCTTCATATTGATCTACATAGGGCACAAAACTAACACCGCCATGGAAGTAAACCTCCAGGTTTGGCCACACCTCAAATAAATTGGATTTTTTTGTAGTCTCGAGCACCTGGTTTAGCAGAACAAGCATCCATGACGGTACACCGGCGAGGCTGGTAACATTTTCCTGAATGGTCTCATCAACTATAGCTTGCAGCTTAAATTCCCAGTCGCTCATCAACGAAACTTTGTTGCTCGGGGTGCTGCTGAATTCGGCCCACAGCGGCATATTATCGATGAGGATGGCGGACAGATCTCCGAAAAATGTACCATTCTCTTTATATAATTCCTTGCTTCCGCCTAAGCGAAGGCTTTTTCCTGTGAATAGCTGGGAGTCTTCGTTGTTGTTCAAATACATGCACAACAGGTCTTTGCCGGCGGCATAATGACAATCCTCAAGTGAATCTGAACTCACCGGAATAAACTTGCTTTTTGAGTTGGTGGTTCCACTGGATTTAGCAAACCATTTGATCGGTTTAGGCCAAAAGATATTCTGCTCGCCCCGGCGGGACCTCTCGATGAGGTCTTCCATACTCTCATAAGTCGACACCGGCACACGAGCTTTAAAATCATCATAGCTCTTTACCGTACTGAAGCCAAATCGATTTCCGATTTCGGTATCCCTGGCCTCATCAACCAAATCGAGCAATAATTCGTTCTGAACCTCATGAGGATATTTCAGAAATAGCTCAATCTGATGAAACCGCTTCTTAAGGAACCATGAAGCGATCGAATTTACGAGAGGGATTGGCATAGATTAATTATATTTATAAGCTACTAAAAATAAAAAAATTCTTTCAATGCTGTACAAAGGTGTGTTAACGAAAATGCGAACACTTGCCAGTGGTCCTGTTCAGTATTATCTTGTTTTCGAATCTGACTTTCTAAATATGAATCAGTTGCTTGGAAAGTCGATAACGCTCCGCCTGGACGGTCAGCAATGTCTTAACTGCGGACTCGATCGCGAGATTTACCGGCAGGGCTTCTGCCGGACGTGTTTCTTCGATATACCCCAGGCAGCAGATTGGGTCATGCGCCCTGAGCTGAGCAAGGCCCATATGGATGAAGAAGACCGGGATCTTGAATATGAGAAGCAGGTACAATTGCAACCGCATATAGTTTATCTGGCTAATTCGAGTAACGTAAAAGTAGGGGTCACTAGAAAAAGCCAGGTTCCGACCCGTTGGATAGATCAGGGAGCTCACGAAGCTATTGAGATCGTTGAGGTTCCTAACCGTTACCTAGCGGGAATAACCGAAGTTGCCCTTAAGGCACATGTTAGCGACAAGACCAACTGGAGGAATATGCTCAAAAATGATGTAAAGGATGAGAACCTTGTCGAATGGCGCGACCGTTTGGAACAGTATATCCCGGAAGAGGCAAAGAAATATTTTATCGCTTCAAATGCGGAGACGCAGTTGCAATTCCCTGTTAACAGGTTTCCGGAGAAACCCAAAAGCCTGAATTTATTAAAGACTCCTGAATATACAGGACAGTTGACTGGAATTAAGGGTCAATACCTCATATTCGATGATGATACGGTCTTCAATGTCAGGGCGAATGAGGGATTCGTAGTGTCTATCGATATCTCAAATTAACGTCATATTAAGATAATTGGTGATCTGAATCCTTAATTTCGCGTAAAAATTTGTTATGAAATTACCTGTAATGTTCTACGTGTGGTTTACCACATTTTTATTATTGACGGTGGTTGTTTTTTCATCGATGGGATTTCCGTATCCATTGGTCTTCTTTATTACCGTAATAGGACAATTCTTCTTGCTTTTGATGGTATACCGAATTTTGACCGACGACTACACAACGTCAAAAACCTTTGAGGATTTTTATGAGGACCGTCCTATTGAGCGCTAAATATTTTATTCCCGCTATAACAAGTCTATTTCCTCGTTAACAGCCAGCTTAAACCGTTTTCTGAAGAAATATACACCCAGGTAAAGGAATGGGGTGTCTGTGGCCGCGACCATGACCTTGAAGACAAAGCCGGAGATCAGTAAACCCGCGAATTGAGACCATTCGATCTCTCCGAACGAGCAAAGCAGTAGTAAGACCGTTGCCGTATCGATGAATTGTGACAGGAAGGTGGAGAAATTATTCCTCAGCCAGAGATGTTTTCCCTTGGTAAGCGCTTTCCAAAAATGGTAGATGTGAATATCGACAAATTGGGCAAAAAGATAAGCCATCATGCTGGCTAAAACCGCAATGACGGTACTTCCGAAGACCTCGGTATAAAGTGCATTATTCACCGGAGACCATTCTGTAGCCGGCACGGCATTGGCAACATATACGATTAACATGGAGAAAAAGGAAGCAAAAATACCGGCAACGACCACCTGGTTGGCCCGTTTCTTTCCGTAGATCTCACTTATAAGGTCTGTAATCAGAAAAGTTACCGGATAAGGGAGAATGCCTACCGAAATCTCGAATAGCTTTGCTCCAAAAATCTCAATATCCAAAGGATACCAATAAAAGAACTTCTTAAAGATCAGGTTAGACACCACCAGGGAGGTGATAAACAGCGCTCCCAGCAACAGATAAATGCGTTGGGCTAAGAGTTTGTCTTTAAGAGTCATTTAAATTGTGAATAATTACAAGGGGCAAAGATAATTGAATAAATTTTGTTTTTTTATTTTGCCTGATCAATGAAAGGACCTAAAACAGCGGCTATTGCACTTGGGAGTAACCAGGGAGATCGATTCAAGAACCTGCAGGTGGCCATTGATGAAATTCATCTGAAGGCTGGAACTGTTCAAAAGATATCCAGGGTTTATCGTACACCGGCCGAGGGATTTGAAGGTCCCGAGTTCCTGAATGCGTGCATTCTTCTCAAAACCTATCTGAGTCCGCATGGTTTACTGAAAGCCTTACTTCGGATAGAACAAAAGATGGGTCGCGAGCGAAAAAACTTAGAGCAACCCGAATCAAGACCCATAGATCTTGACTTGCTGATCTTTGAAGATGCCGTTAAAAAAACCAAAAGGTTAACGGTGCCGCATCCGAGTATGTCTGAGCGGATGTTTGTTTTGAAACCATTAGATGACATCGCCCCTGAACTATTGCACCCAAAACTGAACAAAACCGTTGCTGAGTTGTTGATGGAATTGGAATGTAATACTGAGTTAGAACCTATCAATATCTGGTTAAAAAATCCGAGCAAGGTTTTCAACTTTAAAGATTACAACTACATTGCCGTCGAGGGGAATATCGGAGCCGGGAAAACGAGTTTGGCCACTATGATCTCGAGGGAGTTCAACGCTAAGTTGATATTGGAACGCTTTGCCGATAATCCGTTTCTTCCCAAGTTCTATAAAGATCCGCAGCGCTATGCCTTTACTCTTGAGATGTCTTTTCTTGCCGATCGCTACCAGCAGATAAGTGATGACCTTTCACAGCTCGATCTCTTCCGGGATTTTATAGTGAGTGATTATGATGTTTACAAATCTCTGATTTTTTCTAAGATCACACTGCCCGAGGATGAGTTTATGCTCTACAGAAAGCTGTTCTATCAAGTTTATAAAGACATAGCCAAACCCGATCTGTATATATACCTCTACCAGGATACCGAGCGTCTTCAGGCGAATATCAGAAAACGCGGCCGGGATTACGAGAAGGACATCGATAGTGCGTATCTGGACAAGATCAACAGCGGTTATCTGGAATTTCTCCGAAATCAGACCGAACTTAAGGTAAAAATGATCGATATCTCAGAACTGGATTTTGTGAAAAATCGCAGCGACTACATTCATGTGCTTAACAGCATTATTGATTAAGCCTTAACGACTTAAACAAATCCCAGATCACAATTCCTGCACTCACGGAAATATTGAGTGAATGCTTGGTGCCGTATTGGGGGATTTCAATCCAATGATCACATATATCGAGCACCTGCTGCGCAATGCCATTAACTTCGTGTCCGAATATCACAGCATAAACGGTGTTGGATTCGGGTTTGAATTTTTCAAGAGATGTCGCATTTTCGGTTTGCTCAACAGCAATGATCTTAATACCATTCGATTTAAGATCCTTTACTACATCCTGAGTGCTCTCGAAATACTCCCAATCTACGGAGAGGGTGCTGCCCAGGGCCGTCTTCTGTATTTCCTTGTGTGGTGGGGTAGCTGTTATTCCGCAGAGGATAACCTTCTTTATTCTGAAGGCATCGCAGGTTCGGAATAAGGCCCCAACATTGTTCAGGCTTCTCACATTATCAAGGATCACTATGATGGGTGTTTTCTCTGCAGACTTGAATTCGTCCACGCTCATGCGATCCAGTTCACTCATTTTCAACTTCCTCATATTGGTGATGAATTGTAGATAACTTCTGATGGATACACTTTAAAAACCATCAATTTATGAATACTTTTGAACTTCTGCGACCTTAGTAGAATTCTGAACAAAATTAACACTTTACCCTTGGCAAAAAAAACAAAGAAGGTCACACCATTAATGCGCCAATACGGCTCAATAAAAGCAAAGTATCCCGATGCTCTGTTGTTATTCCGTGTTGGTGATTTTTATGAGACCTTTGGAGAGGATGCCGTAAAGACGGCCCGCATTCTCGATATCATTTTGACCAAGCGCGGTGCCGGAACCGAAAGTGAAACCGAATTGGCCGGTTTTCCGCATCACGCTTTAAATACTTACCTCCCTAAATTGGTGCGGGCAGGTGAGCGGGTGGCGATCTGCGATCAGCTGGAAGACCCGAAGCAGGCTAAGACCATAGTAAAACGGGGCGTAACAGAACTTATAACCCCGGGGGTTTCTCTCAATGATGAAGTGCTGCAGTCGAAATCGAATAATTTCCTGGCTTCGGTGCATTTCGGCAAGTATATCGGCTTGTCGCTGCTTGATATTTCAACGGGGGAATTCCTGACGACACAGGGGAAGGCAGATTATATCGATAAATTACTTCAGAATTTTCAGCCGAGTGAGGTATTGGTTTCCAAAGCGTTCAAAAAAACGTTTGATGAGACCTTTGGCAAGGGGTATCAGCTGTTCTATCAGGATGACTGGATCTATCAGGATGACTATGCCTATGAGAACCTCTGCCAACATTTCAAGATAAGGTCATTAAAGGGATTCGGAATTGAAGACCTTTATGAAGGCATTGTGGCTTCCGGCTCGATCCTGCATTATATTTCAGAAGCGCAACATCACAGGTTACAACATATCAATACCATAAAAAGACTTGTTGAAGGGAATAGTGTATGGATGGACAGGTTTACCATCAAGAACCTTGAATTATTCCATTCTACGCATGCCGAAGCGGTGACCCTCCTGGATGTGATTGACCAGACCATTTCACCCATGGGTGGCCGGATGTTAAAACGCTGGCTGGCTTTACCTTTAACGGATATTGAGCAGATCAATCATCGTCATGATGCTGTCGGCTACTTGCTTTCCAATGAAGATCTCAGGGATAATATTCGATTGCAGCTCAGGCAGATCGGTGATCTCGAGCGTCTGGTCTCTAAAATAGCAACGGCAAAGGTGAGCCCGAGGGAGCTGGTTCAACTCAAGAACTCCATCAAGGCATCCGGCCCGATCATTTCCGATTGTATTAAAGCGTCCAGTCCTGTTTTAAACAGCATCGCCGGGGAAATGGATTTATGCGAGGCCCTTTGTGACCGTGTAGAACAAACCTTGAATGAAGACGCTCCTGTAAACATACTTAAAGGGGATACCATCAAATCCTCCTTTTCTGAAGAGTTAGCCGAGTTGCGGTCCCTGGCCACTTCCAGCAAGGCGTTTTTAGATGATATGCTTGAGCGGGAGATGGCACACACGAAAATCCCATCGCTTAAGATCAGTTCGAACAATGTCTTCGGGTATTATATCGAGGTAAGGAATACGCATAAGGATAAAGTGCCGGAGGAGTGGATAAGGAAGCAGACCCTGGTTAATGCAGAACGATATATTACAGAAGAGCTCAAAGATTATGAAGCCAGGATACTCGGGGCAGAGGAGCGGATTCTTGAAATCGAACAGCGATTATTCGAAGAGCTGGTGCAGGCTTTGTTGCCTTTCATCCCGGTTGTTCAGAAGAACGCCAGGTTGATAGCCGAATTGGATGGCCTGGCCGGCTTCGCCGAATTATCTAGGATGAATAAGTATGTGCGCCCTGAAATAAACAACTCTTATGAACTTCAGATAAAGCAGGGGCGGCATCCGGTAATCGAAAAATACCTGCCCTTAGGGGAGTTTTATATCCCCAATGACCTGTTGCTCGATAGGCAGCAGCAGCAGATCATCATGATCACAGGACCGAATATGTCAGGAAAATCGGCCATTCTTCGGCAAACGGCCCTGATCGTTATACTGGGTCAGATCGGCTGTTTTGTTCCTGCTGAAGCGGCTGTATTCGGGGTGTTTGATAAGATCTTTACCCGAGTGGGTGCCAGTGATAATATCTCGATGGGCGAATCGACTTTTATGGTTGAAATGAATGAAACCGCCAGTATCCTCAATAATATCTCCGACCGAAGTCTGGTACTGTTAGATGAGATCGGAAGAGGGACCAGTACCTATGATGGCATATCCATCGCCTGGGCCATAAGTGAATATCTTCACGAACATCCGGCCAGGCCCAAAACCTTGTTCGCCACCCATTATCATGAATTGAACGAGATGACCGAAACCTTTAAAAGGATCAGGAATTATAATGTCTCTGTGAAGGAACTAAAGGACAAGGTCTTGTTTATGCGCACCCTGGTTGAGGGCGGAAGTGCCCACAGCTTTGGAATACATGTAGCGCGCATGGCCGGCATGCCACAGCAGGTAGTCAGGCGGGCCACCAAGATCATGAAGCGTTTGGAAAAATCCCATTCCAGCGAGGAGTTAACAGAATCGGTGAGGGCAATCAAGGATGAGCTGCAGTTGAGCATCTTTAAACTGGACGATCCTTTATTGGAAGAGATCAAGGATGAGATCTTGCATACCGATATCGATACGCTTACTCCGGTTGAGGCTCTGATGAAACTCAACGAGATCAAGCGCATGCTGGTGAGGAAAAAGCAGGCATAAGGGGGCTGTCTTTTTTGACTGAATTCCCTTTGTGATTATTAGAATTGTATTAAATTTGCAGTCCTGTTAAAGCGAAAGTAGCTCAGGGGTAGAGCACAACCTTGCCAAGGTTGGGGTCGCGGGTTCAAATCCCGTCTTTCGCTCAAAGTCCAATTCGCGTTTAGGCTGAAGTGGTGGAATTGGTAGACACGTTGGACTTAAAATCCAATGGGCAGTAATGCCCGTGCGGGTTCAAGTCCCGCCTTCAGTACAAATAAGCATAAGCCGGAACTTTTTAGTTCCGGCTTTGTTTTCATCATCCGTGATATTAATATCTAATAATGCCCCACAATACAACCACAGCCATTTCCCCCCGCTAGCGCTCGACTCTGTCAGGTGCTAAACCGTTTTCTTTACTAATGCCTTCCGCTAACGCTCGACT
>JABDPL010000325.1 GCA_013042825.1 Flavobacteriaceae bacterium
GTCCAGGTCACGCCGATTACGTTAAGAACATGGTAACTGGTGCTGCTCAGATGGACGGTGCTATTTTGGTGGTTGCGGCTACCGATGGTCCAATGCCACAAACACGTGAGCATATCCTACTTGGACGTCAGGTTGGAATTCCACGAATCGTAGTCTTCTTGAACAAGGTTGATATGGTTGATGATGATGAACTTCTTGAACTAGTTGAAATGGAAGTAAGAGAATTGCTTTCATTCTACGAATATGATGGAGACAATGGACCGGTAATTTCTGGTTCTGCTCTTGGTGCCTTGAATGGTGAAGCAAAATGGGTCGATACCGTAATGGAATTGATGGAAGCTGTTGATACTTGGATCGAGCTGCCTGTACGTGACGTTGAAAAACCATTCCTTATGCCAATTGAAGATGTATTCTCGATTACAGGTCGTGGTACTGTTGCAACTGGACGTATTGAAACTGGTGTCGCTAACACAGGTGACCCTGTTGATATTATCGGTATGGGTGCTGAAAAATTGACTTCAACTATTACAGGTGTTGAAATGTTCCGTAAGATCCTTGATCGCGGTGAAGCTGGTGATAATGTAGGTATCCTGTTAAGAGGTATTGAAAAGACCGATATCCGTCGTGGTATGGTAATCTGTAAACCAGGTTCTATCACACCACACGCTAAATTTAAAGCGGAAGTCTATATCCTGAAAAAAGAAGAAGGTGGTCGTCATACGCCATTCCACAATAATTATCGTCCACAGTTCTACGTTCGTACTACCGACGTAACTGGAAACATCATTCTTCCTGATGGTGTTGAGATGGTAATGCCTGGTGACAACTTGACGATTACTGTTGATCTTATTCAGGCGATTGCACTTAACGTTGGTTTGCGATTCGCAATCCGTGAAGGTGGTCGTACTGTGGGTGCCGGTCAGGTAACTGAGATATTAGACTAAACATAAGTTTAAAATATATAGTTGAGGTATTCCGGATTTATACGGAATGCCTTGACTTGTATTTACGGGTTTACCTGCCTGCCGGCAGGCAGGGCTCAGAACTGAGCGAATGAGAAATAGGTAATTCCGATATGAAATGACAGCTGATAAAAGGTTTGGAATTTCAATAATAATACGGGTTTAGCTCAGTTGGTAGAGCACTGGTCTCCAAAACCAGGTGTCGGGAGTTCGAGTCTCTCAACCCGTGCAAATGGTACAAACGAGGCGAGATACCTGTCCTGAGCAAAGTCGACGGAGGTCTCTCAAACCGTGTTAAAAAATACATGTGAATAAATCGTCAGGGGTATCCCGAAATGGTTTTGAACCATGTGAAGTTGTAAGTCAGATGACATACAACGCGAGAAATTAAAACGATAGCAAAATGATCGATTACATTAAAGAATCTTTTGATGAACTCAAGAACCACGTGAGTTGGCCAAGTTGGGCTGAAGCTCAAAACCTAACGGTAATCGTGGCCGTGTTCTCTATTATTTTTTCATTGGCTATTTGGGGTATTGATACCGTTTTCGGTAAGGTAGTAGAGTTTTATTTTGGTCTGTTAAGCTAAATGGGAGTAATCATGTCAGAACAGGGGATTGAGAAGAAGTGGTATGTTGTAAGAGCTGTCAGCGGACAGGAGAATAAGATCAAAACTTACATTGAGAATGAGATCGCCAGATTAGGTCTTGAAGATTATGTTGAGCAGGTTTTGGTGCCTACCGAGAAGGTGATTCAAATTCGGAATGGAAAAAAAATAAACAAAGAGAAAGTTTATTTCCCCGGGTACATCATGATTAAAGCGAATTTAAGCGGAGAGATTCCACACATCATCAAGTCGATTACAAATGTGATCGGATTCCTTGGTGAGACAAAAGGTGGTGACCCTGTTCCGTTACGTCAATCAGAAGTAAATCGTATGCTTGGTAAGGTTGATGAACTTGCTTTGGAAGCCGATGCCAATGTCGCCATTCCTTTTATAGTAGGAGAAACAGTAAAAGTTATTGACGGACCGTTTAATGGTTTCGATGGAACTATCGAAAAGATCAATGAAGAAAAGCGTAAGCTTGAAGTTATGGTGAAGATTTTCGGAAGAAAAACTCCACTGGAACTCAGCTACATGCAGGTTGAAAAAATTTAATTAATTGTTACAATAAATAAACAGACGTGTTTTTCGCTTCCAACTTAATAGCAGGTCTGAACTAAATGTTTAAAAATGGCAAAAGAGTTAAGTAAAGTAGTAAAACTACAAGTAAGGGGAGGTGCCGCGAACCCATCGCCACCGGTCGGACCCGCTTTAGGTGCTGCTGGAGTTAACATCATGGAGTTCTGTAAGCAGTTTAACGCTAGAACGCAGGACAAACAAGGCAAAGTCCTTCCAGTTGTTATCTCGGTGTTTAAAGACAAATCGTTTGAATTTGTCGTGAAAACACCTCCAGCCGCCGTGCAATTATTGGAAGCGGCCAAGATAAAGAAGGGTTCTGGTGAACCGAACAGACAAAAGGTTGCCCGCGTAAGCTGGGATCAGGTTAGATCTATTGCGGAAGACAAAATGGTTGATCTCAATGCATTTACAGTAGATTCTGCTATGAAAATGGTAGCCGGTACAGCGCGATCAATGGGTATAACCGTTAAAGGCGGTGAAAAACCGAACTAAAAATCTTTATTGAAAATGGCAAGATTAACAAAGAAACAAAAACAGGCTGCAGAGAAACTCGATAAGACTAAACTGTATAGCCTTGAAGAAGCTTCACAACTGGTTAAGGATATTACCAATGTCAAGTTTGATGCATCTGTTGATTTAGCGGTTCGATTGGGTGTTGACCCAAAGAAAGCTAATCAAATGGTTCGTGGTGTGGTAACACTGCCTCATGGAACTGGTAAAGATGTTAAAGTACTTGCACTGGTTACTCCAGACAAGGAAGACGAAGCGAAAGAAGCAGGAGCCGACTATGTCGGTCTTCAGGAATATCTCGATAAGATCAAAGGTGGTTGGACTGATGTAGACGTAATTGTTACCATGCCAAGTGTTATGGGTAAGTTAGGTCCTCTAGGTCGAATTCTTGGACCTCGTGGTCTGATGCCAAACCCAAAAACGGGTACGGTAACTATGGATGTTGGCAAGGCCGTGGGTGATGTTAAAGCAGGTAAAATCGATTTTAAAGTCGATAAAACCGGTATCGTTCATGCGTCAATAGGTAAAGCCTCGTTTTCGGCAGATAAAATCGCCGGAAATGCACAGGAATTATTAACAACACTTGCGAAAATGAAACCGACCTCATCTAAAGGTACTTATATGAAAAGTATTTCAATGAGCAGTACCATGAGTGCGGGAATAGCAATCGATCCTAAAGCCCACAACTAGTAGTTAAATCCTTTAATTATGACAAGAGAAGAAAAATCACAAGTAATCAAAGAATTGACTGCAGACTTAGCGGACAACACCAATATCTATCTTACAGATATTTCAGGATTGAATGCAGGTCAAACATCAGCGCTGAGACGAGCTTGTTTTAAAGCTAACATCAGGTTGGCAGTTGTTAAGAACACCTTGTTTGAAAAAGCAATGGAAGCTTCAGAAAAAGAATTTGGGGAATTGCCTTCAATTCTTAAAGGGAATACATCGGTAATGTATGCTGAAACTGGAAATGCACCTGCAAAGGTGATCAAAGCGTTCAGAAAAAAATCCGATAAACCTGTATTGAAAGGCGCCTTTATTGAAGAGGCTATTTATCTTGGAGATGATCAGCTGGATATGCTGGTTAGTATTAAATCTAAAGATGAATTGATCGGAGATATCATTGGATTGCTGCAATCGCCAGCGAAAAACGTGATATCTGCACTTCAATCTGGAGGCGGTAAACTTTCCGGTATTCTGAAGACACTCTCAGAGAAAGAGGGTTAATAATTAAGTACGCACTTTTTAAAAATATATATTAAAAACATTATTAAAACGATAGAAAAAATGGCAGATTTAAAAGATTTTGCAGAACAGTTGGTTAACTTAACGGTTAAAGAAGTTAACGAATTAGCTGATATATTAAAAGAAGAGTACGGCATTGAGCCTGCTGCTGCTGCAGTTGCAGTTGCTGCTGGTGGTGCTGCCGGTGGTGGTGATGAAGCCGCTGAGGAGAAATCAGAATTTGATGTGATCCTTAATGCTGCTGGCGCTTCTAAATTAGCTGTTGTTAAATTGGTTAAAGAATTAACTGGTCTAGGATTGAAAGACGCTAAAGGTCTTGTTGATAATGCACCATCCCCAATCAAAGAAGGTGTGTCTAAAGACGAAGCTGAAGGTCTTAAATCCGCTCTCGAAGAAGCAGGTGCTGAGGTTGAGCTTAAGTAAGCTCCCCTTAACCTACAATATATGGTTTAGGTCTGGAGAATTGTGCTCTCAGACCTAAACCCTTTTGTGTATATAAAGGTTTTATATACATCCATTTTTAATTTTAATTAAAATCTCGTCCGTCGATGCAAGCAAAACAAGCTGAAAGAATTAACTTCTCTTCTATTGTAAACCGTACGGAATACCCAGATTTTCTGGATATTCAGATAAAATCCTTCCAGGATTTTTTCCAGTTAGAAACGAAATCAGAAGAGCGGGAAGATGAAGGGCTGTACAACACCTTCATGGAGAACTTTCCCATAACGGATACGCGTAATCAATTTGTACTCGAATTTCTTGATTACTTTATCGATCCTCCGCGATATACCATTCAGGAGTGTATAGAACGTGGTTTGACCTATAGCGTTCCGCTAAAGGCCAGATTAAAACTCTATTGTACCGATCCCGAACATGAAGATTTTGAAACAATCGTGCAGGATGTTTATCTGGGAACAATTCCCTATATGACACCAAGCGGAACTTTTGTTATCAATGGAGCCGAACGAGTAGTTGTTTCACAGTTACATCGTTCACCGGGTGTGTTCTTCGGACAATCATTCCATGCAAACGGTACTAAACTTTATTCTGCACGGGTCATTCCGTTTAAAGGATCATGGATTGAATTCGCTACCGATATCAACAGCGTCATGTACGCTTATATCGACAGAAAGAAAAAATTACCGGTTACTACATTATTCCGGGCTATTGGATATGAACGAGATAAAGATATTCTCGAAATATTCGATTTGGCCGAAGAAGTAAAATCGACGAAAACCGGACTTAAAAAATATCTCGGACGCAAACTGGCAGCACGTGTTTTAAAGACATGGCACGAAGATTTTGTTGATGAAGACACGGGTGAGGTTGTTTCGATCGAACGTAATGAGATCGTCCTCGACCGCGATACCGTTCTTGAAAAAGAACATATCGAAGAAATCCTTGAATCAGGATCTAAAACCATCCTGCTTCATAAAGAAGATAACCAGATGGCCGATTATGCCATCATCCACAATACCCTTCAGAAGGATCCAACAAACTCCGAAAAAGAAGCGGTAGAACATATTTACCGTCAACTTCGTAATGCCGAACCGCCCGATGAAGAAACGGCTCGTGGTATTATCGACAAGTTGTTCTTTAGTGATCAACGCTATAATCTCGGAGAAGTAGGACGGTACCGAATGAATAAGAAATTGGGTCTTGATATCGGTATGGACAAGCAAGTCCTTACCAAGGAAGATATTATAACCATCATCAAGTACCTGATCGAATTGATCAACTCGAAGGCAGAGATCGATGATATCGATCACTTATCAAATCGTCGTGTTCGAACCGTAGGTGAGCAATTGTCATCTCAATTTGGCGTCGGACTTGCTCGTATGGCTCGTACCATTCGTGAACGTATGAATGTTAGAGACAATGAGGTCTTTACACCTATCGATCTGATCAACGCAAAAACATTGTCTTCGGTTATTAATTCCTTCTTCGGAACGAATCAATTATCGCAGTTTATGGACCAAACCAATCCGTTGGCTGAGTTAACCCACAAACGTCGTTTGTCGGCTCTCGGTCCCGGAGGTTTATCACGTGAACGTGCTGGTTTCGAGGTGCGTGATGTACACTATACACATTATGGTCGTCTGTGTCCGATTGAAACTCCTGAAGGACCGAATATCGGTCTGATTTCATCGCTATCGGTTTATGCCAAGGTGAATTCTATGGGCTTCATCGAAACACCGTACCGACCGGTTGAAAAAGGTGTTGTCGATATAAAAGGTGATCCTATTTATCTGAGCGCGGAAGAGGAAGAAGAGCGAATGATTGCCCAGGCCACGGTTGAAGTCGATGCTAAAGGAAAAATCATACATGATAAGGTAATTGCCCGACAGGAAGGTGACTTCCCGGTGGTTGAACCAACTCAGGTGCATTATACCGATGTTGCACCAAACCAGATATCGTCAATATCTGCATCATTGATTCCATTCCTGGAGCATGATGATGCAAACCGGGCCCTTATGGGATCAAACATGATGCGTCAGGCAGTGCCGTTGTTAAGGCCGGAGGCACCAATTGTTGGTACCGGACTTGAACGACAGGTAGCATCCGATTCACGTGTATTGATAAATGCCGGTGGAAATGGAGTTGTAGAATACGTCGATGCTAATGAGATTGTCATTCGATACAATCGAACCGATGAAGAGGCTTTGGTTAGTTTCGATGGTGATTCGAAAACGTATCCATTAACCAAATTCAGAAAAACTAATCAGGGGACATCCATAAATCTTAAAGCCATTGTTCGCAAGGGTGATAAGGTTGAAAAAGGACAGGTGCTTTGTGAAGGTTATGCCACCCAAAATGGCGAATTGGCGCTTGGAAGAAATATGAAAGTGGCTTTCATGCCTTGGAAAGGCTATAACTTTGAGGATGCGATCGTGATATCCGAAAAAGTGGTTCGCGATGATATTTTCACCTCTATTCATATCGATGAATATGCACTTGAAGTAAGAGATACCAAACTCGGGAATGAGGAATTGACCAATGATATTCCTAATGTATCCGAAGAAGCGACCAAAGATCTCGACGAGCACGGAATGATCCGTATCGGAGCCGAGATCAAGCCCGGAGATATCTTAATAGGTAAGATCACACCAAAAGGTGAAAGCGATCCAACTCCTGAAGAAAAACTCCTTCGTGCTATCTTCGGTGATAAAGCCGGTGATGTTAAAGATGCCTCACTTAAGGCTTCACCTTCGCTTCATGGTGTAGTAATCGATAAAAAGCTATTTGCTAGAGCGATAAAAGACAAGCGTAAACGAGCAAAAGACAAAGAAGACATCGCTCAACTAGAGGAGGTCTATGATAAGAAGTTCGATGAGCTTAAGGGAATTCTTGTTGAAAAGTTATTCTCTATAGTCGGTGGTAAGACCGCACAAGGCGTGTTTAACGATTTGGGAGAAGAAGTCTTTCCAAAAGGTAAGAAATATACCCTTAAGATGTTGAATGCTGTTGATGATTATGCACACCTTGTATCGGGTAAGTGGACAACCGACAAGCATCTCAATGCACTGGTTTCAGAGCTTATCCATAATTATAAGATCAAGGAAAATGACCTTCAGGGATCATTACGACGTGAGAAATTTACCATCTCTGTCGGAGATGAGCTTCCGTCAGGTATTATCAAGCTGGCTAAGGTTTATATCGCTAAGAAACGTAAACTGAAAGTTGGTGATAAGATGGCCGGACGCCATGGAAACAAAGGTATCGTGGCACGTATTGTACGGCAGGAAGATATGCCGTTCCTTGAGGATGGAACCCCGGTTGATATCGTATTGAACCCGCTTGGTGTACCATCGCGTATGAACATCGGACAGATCTATGAGACCGTTCTTGGATGGGCCGGACAAAATCTTGGAAGAACCTTCGCTACACCAATTTTTGATGGTGCAACGATCGATCAGATCAATGAATTGACTGATGAAGCTGATGTTCCGCTTTACGGACATACCTATTTGTATGACGGTGGAACCGGTGAACGATTTGACCAGGCAGCAACTGTTGGTGTGATCTACATGCTTAAACTCGGTCATATGGTCGATGATAAGATGCACGCACGATCGATTGGTCCTTACTCATTAATTACGCAGCAACCACTGGGTGGTAAAGCCCAGTTTGGTGGTCAGCGTTTTGGTGAGATGGAGGTTTGGGCACTCGAAGCTTATGGAGCTTCAAGTACCCTGAGAGAGATATTAACCGTTAAATCGGATGACGTAATCGGAAGAGCCAAAACCTATGAAGCAATCGTGAAAGGTGAACCAATGCCTGAACCAGGATTGCCGGAATCGTTCAATGTATTGATGCATGAACTCAAGGGTCTCGGACTAGACATACGATTAGAAGAATAGACAACTCATAATTCATTATCAACCATACTATTATGGCAAGAAAACAAGATAAGAGTACAATTCAGAGATTTAATAAGATCTCAATAGGTTTGGCCTCACCGGAATCGATTTTGGCTGCATCCCGTGGAGAAGTGCTCAAACCGGAAACCATAAATTACAGGACTCATAAACCGGAACGAGATGGTTTGTTCTGTGAGCGGATCTTTGGTCCTGTTAAAGATTATGAATGCGCCTGTGGTAAGTATAAGCGTATTCGTTACAAAGGAATCGTATGTGACCGCTGTGGCGTTGAAGTTACCGAGAAAAAGGTACGACGTGATCGTGTAGGTCATATCAACCTCGTTGTGCCTGTTGCACATATCTGGTACTTCCGTTCGCTTCCTAACAAGATCGGGTATCTCCTAGGATTACCGTCCAAGAAACTGGATATGATCATTTATTATGAGCGCTATGTTGTAATTCAACCCGGAAATGCCCAGAATGCTGAAGGTGAACCATTGCAGAAAATGGATTTCCTTACCGAGGAAGATTATTTAAACATTGTTGAAGCCCTGCCACAGGAGAATCAATATCTCGATGATTCCGATCCGGAGAAGTTCATTGCGAAAATGGGAGCCGAGTGTTTGATTGAACTTTTATCCCGCATTAATTTGGATGAATTATCATTCGAATTGCGTCATAAAGCGAACAATGAGACCTCAAAACAACGTAAGACCGAGGCGCTAAAACGTCTTCAGGTGGTTGAGGCCTTCAGAGAAGCTAATGAAAACAGGGAAAATCACCCGGAATGGATGATAATGAAGGTTGTTCCCGTTATTCCACCGGAATTAAGACCGCTTGTACCTCTTGATGGTGGTCGATTTGCCACATCAGACCTTAATGATCTTTACAGAAGGGTCATTATCAGAAATAACCGATTGAAACGATTGGTTGAGATCAAGGCACCTGAGGTGATTTTGAGAAACGAAAAACGAATGTTGCAGGAATCTGTCGATTCGTTGTTCGATAACACAAGAAAATCATCGGCGGTTAAAACCGATTCGAATCGTCCGCTTAAGTCCCTTTCCGATTCATTAAAGGGTAAACAAGGTCGATTCAGACAGAACCTTCTTGGAAAACGGGTTGATTATTCTGCACGATCGGTAATTGTTGTAGGTCCTGAATTAAAATTATACGAATGCGGATTGCCAAAAAATATGGCAGCCGAACTATATAAGCCGTTTGTTATTCGAAAGTTGATAGAGCGCGGCATCGTGAAGACTGTTAAATCAGCGAAAAAGATCATCGACAGAAAAGAGCCTGTTGTATGGGATATTCTCGAAAATGTTTTAAAAGGACATCCGGTATTACTTAACCGGGCTCCCACATTACACCGATTGGGTATCCAGGCGTTCCAGCCGAAACTTATCGAAGGTAAAGCAATACAATTGCACCCACTCGTATGTACCGCATTTAACGCCGATTTCGATGGTGACCAGATGGCTGTTCATTTACCATTAGGACCAGAGGCAATACTGGAATCGCAATTGTTGATGCTGGCCTCTCATAATATCCTTAATCCTGCAAATGGTTCGCCGATTACGGTGCCTTCCCAGGATATGGTTCTTGGTCTTTATTACATGACCAAAATGAGGAAGTCAACCAAAGATTTAGCGGTTAAAGGCGAAGGTTTAACCTTCTATTCACCAGAAGAAGTTACTATCGCCTACAATGAGGGTCGCGTTGACTTGAACGCCTCCATTAAAGTAAGGACTAAGGACTTTAATGATGCCGGTGATCTGGTCGATCAAATTATCGAAACAACTGTGGGTCGGGTTCTTTTTAACGAAAAAGTACCGGAACAAGCAGGTTTTGTCAATGAAGTATTGACTAAGAAATCACTACGGGATATTATTGGTAAGATCCTGAAAGTTACCAGTGTGCCTGAAACCGCAGCATTCCTTGACGAAATTAAAGATCTTGGATATCTGTTCGCATTTAAGGGCGGACTGTCATTCAGTTTGGGTGATATTATTATTCCTGAAGAAAAGCAAACGATGATCGATACGGCCAACCAACAAGTTGATGGTATTATGGCGAACTATAATATGGGATTGATCACTAATAACGAACGATATAATCAGGTTATTGATATCTGGACTTCAACCAACGCGGAATTGACTGAATTGTCAATGAAACGTATTAGTGAAGATCAACAAGGCTTTAATTCGGTGTATATGATGCTGGATTCTGGGGCGAGGGGCTCGAAAGAGCAGATCCGTCAGCTTACCGGTATGCGTGGATTGATGGCCAAACCGAAAAAATCGACTGCCGGAGGTGGTGAGATTATCGAAAACCCGATCTTATCGAATTTTAAAGAAGGATTATCCATTCTTGAGTATTTTATTTCAACACACGGTGCGCGTAAAGGTCTTGCCGATACTGCATTAAAAACAGCAGATGCGGGATATTTAACCCGTCGATTGGTTGATGTTTCTCAAGATGTAATCGTTAATACAGAGGATTGTGGTACCCTAAGAGGTGTGACCATTACGCCGCTTAAGAAAAATGAGGAAATCGTTGAATCATTAGAAGAGCGTATAAGCGGACGAGTTTCGCTTTACGATATTTATCATCCGAATACCGAAGAATTATTGGTTCCTTCGGGTGCAATCATCGGTGATGAAATTTCTAAGATTATCGATGCTTCTCCAATTGAAGCTGTTGAGGCAAGATCGCCACTTACCTGTGAAGCTAAAAAGGGTATATGTGCGAAATGTTACGGGCGAAACCTTGCAACCGGTAAAATGGTACAGCGTGGTGAGGCAGTAGGTGTTGTTGCCGCTCAGTCGATCGGTGAACCGGGAACTCAGTTGACCTTAAGGACCTTCCACGTGGGTGGTATTGCAGGTAATATTTCCGAAGAGAATAAGATCATTGCAAAGTATAACGGAAAGGCCGAAATCGAGGATCTTCGCACAGTTAAAGGCGAAGATAGCGATGGTAAAAAAGTAGATATCGTTATTTCGCGATCGTCAGAGCTGAAGTTGGTTGATGAGAAGACAGGTATTACCTTGAGCACCAATAACATACCTTACGGTTCGACCATTTTTGCAAAGAATGGAACGAAGCTGAAAGAAGGTGATGTCGTTTGTCAGTGGGATCCCTACAATGGTGTGATCATTTCAGAATTTGCCGGTAAGGTAAAATATGAAAACATCGAGCAGGGTATTACTTACCAGGTAGAGATTGATGAACAAACCGGATTCCAGGAGAAAGTTATTGTTGAATCAAGAAACAAGAAACTTATTCCTACTCTTCATATAGAAGATTCCAAAGGTACTGTTGTACGATCGTACAACCTGCCAGTTGGAGCTCACCTGATGATCGATGATGGCGAAAAAATTGTCATCGGTAAGATTCTGGTTAAAATACCTCGGAAATCAGCAAAAACCGGTGATATTACTGGTGGTCTTCCGCGTGTAACAGAATTATTTGAAGCACGTAATCCATCAAATCCTGCTGTTGTAAGCGAAATTGATGGTGTCGTATCATTCGGTAAGATCAAGCGAGGTAATCGAGAAGTTATCGTAGAATCGAAACTGGGGGATATTAAAAAATACCTTGTAAAGCTTTCTAATCAGATCCTGGTTCAGGAAAATGACTTTATCAAAGCGGGTATGCCATTGTCTGATGGTTCGATTACACCAGCCGATATTTTGAATATCAAAGGTCCGTCTGCAGTCCAGCAATATCTGGTTAATGAAGTTCAGGAGGTTTACCGACTGCAGGGTGTGAAGATTAATGATAAACACTTCGAGGTTGTCGTTAGGCAAATGATGAGAAAAGTCGAGATCAAGGATTCAGGAGATACTATTTTCCTTGAGAATCAACTGGTACATAAATCGGATTTCATCGAGGAGAATGACGAGATTTTCGGTAAAAAAGTCGTCGAAGATGCCGGGGATTCTGAGAACTACAAAGAAGGGCAGATTGTAAGCTCAAGAGAGCTAAGAGATGAAAACTCTATTTTGAAACGAGAGGATAAGAATTTGGTTGTTGCCAGAGAGGCAAATCCGGCAACAGCAACACCTATTCTGCAGGGTATTACCCGTGCATCGCTTCAAACGAAGTCATTTATTTCGGCCGCTTCGTTCCAGGAAACAACCAAGGTACTTAATGAAGCTGCGGTTAATGGTAAAATCGATAATCTGGAAGGATTGAAAGAGAACGTAATCGTCGGACATCGAATCCCGGCCGGTACAGGAATGCGGAATTACGAAAACATCATAGTGGGCTCGAAAGAAGAGTTTAACGAAATGATGCAGGCGAAAGAAGAAATGAATTATAATTAAGTAATTGAAAATTCCCGCCTTGTGCGGGAATTTTTCTTTAAAGCATAAACTCATGAGTGACGAGAAAAAAAGAAGTCCGAAAAAAGGACAGATTAATATTGAACTCGATGAAAAGGTTGCACAGGGTATATACTCTAATCTGGCGATTATCAATCATTCGGTATCTGAATTTATACTTGATTTTATCAGCATTATGCCCGGGGTGCCTAAAAGCAAGGTAAAATCCAGGATAATACTCACACCCCAGCATGCTAAGCGTTTAGTAAAAGCTCTGAATGATAATGTTACGCGCTTTGAGAATGCGCATGGAGAAATTAAAGACTACGAAAAAACACCTGTGCCATTAAATTTCGGACCAACGGGTCAGGCATAAAAAACCCCCTTAAGTAGGGTTAAGGGGATTTTCATACAAAGGCCGGATTTGTTTTTTAAACGGCCTCTTTCTTGTTATAGTGGAATTTTAATGCCCCTGAAGGACATCTGTTGATTTGTTCAATAATACGTGTGGTTTCGCTACCATCAAGGTTTATCCATGGGATAACGGAAGTTCTGAAGACTTCGCTTAATTCGCGTGCGCATTTCTCTGCATGAATGCAGGCACATGGCTCATAAGTAACGGTGATTTCCTTGTTCGTAAAAACATTGTCGTAGGTTTCCATAAGAAGTTCAAATTTGGGGTTTGAATCAATTCTAAGGTAAAAACGAACCCCAGGTATAAATTCAATTTATCGACCAAATGTAATAAAAAATAGATTATCTGCAACATTTTGTAAAAAAATTGGATAAACCGTCAGCATTAATCCAATTATAAATGATATCAAGTTCTCTTGGAATCAATCGTATTCGGAGGACAGATGAAATTTGATCGACGGATATTTCTGTTCTGTCATTTGAAGGGAAAAAGCCGAGTCGGCCAGAAATACCAGATGACCTTGTTTGTCCCTGGCTAAATACCGCTGCTTAACACGTTTAAATTCTGCAAATTCTTCGCTGTTTTCATCGCTCGCTTCAATCCAACAAGCCTTATGGACATTTAAATTTTCATAGGTGCATTTGGCACCATATTCATGTTCGAGGCGATATTGAATGACTTCATATTGCAGTGCTCCAACCGTACCGATTACCTTGCGACCGTTCATGTCAAGAGTGAATAACTGGGCTACGCCTTCATCCATTAATTGGTCGATTCCCTTATAAAGTTGTTTGGCTTTCATCGGGTCGGCATTATTGATGTACCTGAAATGTTCCGGAGAGAAACTGGGAATCCCTTTATAATTTATGATCTCTCCTTCTGTCAGGGTATCACCGATCTTAAAGTTTCCGGTATCATGTAAGCCAACGATATCTCCCGGGAAGGACACATCGACGATCTGTTTCTTTTCGGCAAAAAAGGCATTGGGTGAAGAAAATTTGAGTTTCTTGTTATGGCGCACATGCAGATAAGGAGTATTTCGTTTGAATTCACCCGAAACAATTTTTACAAATGCCAGGCGGTCCCTGTGGTTTGGATCCATATTAGCATGAATTTTAAAGACAAAGCCTGTAAATTTTCGTTCGTCTGGTTTTACCAGTCGCTCCTCACTTTGTTTGGGACGTGGTGGCGGCGCTATTGTGACGAAGCAATCCAGTAACTCCCGAACGCCAAAATTGTTTAAAGCCGATCCGAAGAATACGGGTTGCAGCTCACCTTCGAGATAGGCTGTTTTATCAAAGGCAGGATAAACCTCCTGAACAAGCTCGATTTCTTCCCGAAGTTGATCAGCTGATGATTCGCCAACCAGTTCATTCAAAGATGGATCGCTAAGATCGGTGATATCTAAGGTTTCCTCTATGTCTTTTCGGGAATCACCGGTGAAAAGATTTAAGTTGTTCTCCCAGAGATTATAAATACCTTTAAAATCATAACCCATACCAATGGGGAAGCTTAAAGGTATTACGGTCAATCCGAGTTTTTGCTCGATCTCGTCAAGTAGGTCAAAAGCATCCTTTCCCTCCCGATCGAGTTTGTTGATAAAAACAATTATCGGGATATGGCGCATACGGCAGACTTCCACCAATTTTTCCGTTTGTTCCTCAACGCCTTTGGCCACATCAATGACCACGATCACGCTATCAACGGCCGTTAGCGTGCGAAAGGTATCTTCAGCAAAATCCTTATGCCCAGGCGTATCCAGGATATTGATCTTTATACCGTTATATTCAAAGGCAAGTACAGAGGTGGCCACAGAGATTCCACGTTGGCGCTCTATTTCCATAAAATCGCTGGTGGCTCCCTTTTTAATTTTATTGCTTTTTACCGCACCGGCTTCCTGAATCGCTCCTCCGAAAAGAAGTAACTTTTCTGTAAGTGTAGTTTTACCCGCATCAGGGTGAGAGACGATTCCAAATGTTCGTCGTCTGGCAATTTCTTCCTTAAATCCCATTAAATATCAAAATTGCGCAAAGGTAATTTATTTAAGTAGAATTTTAAGAATATCGCATACCATAAGTATGGATTCATTTTTATAATCTAGAGTAAATTGTTAATTGTCAATGTAGTAAAATGAACGACTTATTTGTGTAGTAGTATAAATACTTTAAAAAAAAAAGTGAATTAAATGCTCGAAATTCCATTTTGTCCTATATATTTGTATTTAAACGATAAAATCGTTCATTTTATCGATAACATTAACCGACATGCCCCTTAATATTAGAACGCTTATATCTAATGGGTCCCATATTGATTGGATCACTTCACTTTTTTTTGACTTACAACGATTTTCTATGAAACGATTTGGGTGTATCACCCAGATCAAAATAATACGAATATGAACTGGAGAAGCACGACTACTTTTTTATCAAAGAGAATAGGAATTCTATGGCTTTTACTATTACTGTTTTCATTTAATTCAATTCAAGCACAGAACTGCACGGTAAATGCAGGTCTTGATCAACAGATTTGCGAGAATGAAATACTACTGCTTGACGGGAACGACCCATTACCTAGAATAGGTGATCCATTATGGTCCCAAATTTCTGGACCAGCGGTTATAATTGATTCACCTAATACAGAGGATACAACAGTGTCGGGATATACGGGAGGGAATACCTACGTCTTTCAATACTCTGCTGTTTGCGGTGATGGTATTGAGAGTTCTCAAACTGTAACGGTTACTGTAGAACCTATTACGCCAGCACAGGCAGGTATGGATTTGGCATCGTGTCCTGATTCTTCTGGTAGTTTAATTATAACAGGAAATACGCCTTTAAATCCAGGAGAAACAGGTTCATGGCAATTTGCTTCAGGCAATCCTGCCGGTGTAACGATAAATTTTCCGAATTCTGAAACTACGACTATAGACTTAGATCCTAACTCATGCGGAACGACTACTTTAGAATGGGTGATTACAGGTCCAATATTTGGTGTGAATCAAAGGTGTGTTTCAAGAGATCCAATAGATATTACTAATTACGGAGGAATAGAACCAGTAACTGCAGGACCAGACCAGGCTTTAAGCAATTGTTTCACAACAACGCAATCGACATCATTAAGTGGATCGTTTGGCGGTTGTAATTTAGGAGGTCAGGTTGGTACGTGGAGTTTCGTCAGTGGGCCTGCAACGCCTTCTATAGGTGATGTTAATAGTGCCTCGACAGGTATTTCCGGATTAATTGAAGGAACATATACATTCAGATGGACAGTCAATGGGCCATGTGCTTCCGGAAGCGATGAAGTGCAGATAGTAGTGCCGCCAGCAACACAGGATGTTACATCTGTTTCTGGTCAGTCAATTACAGTTTGCGACCCTAACGTATCAGTAGTAACTCTTATTGGTACGCAACCAGAATTTACCAATGAAGGAGTAACCTGGGCTCAAACTGGTGGAAGTACCGTAGGAATAGTTATAACTGAACCAAGTAATCCAACAACACAAATAACAGGGCTTTCTCCAGCAGGAGGACCTTATGCTTTTTCTTATTCTTTATTAAATTCAGCAACTGGTTGTGATTCGATGGGATCATTTACTATAAATTTTGCAGCAAGTGCTAATACGATTTCAGCTAATGGCGGCAATGATATTATAGGTGCTTGTTTGCAACAAAGTTTTGATGTTCCGGTTACAACAACAGGTGATGGTTCGCCTTCTTATAGGATTTTAAGTGGACCTTCAGGCGCTACCGCTGGACCATTCCCAACCATTTGGTTTGGTGCCGGCTCAACCACGACTATAGTTGATTTGGATGTTCCGGGAACTTATGTTATAGATTTTTTAAATTCTAATGGAGGAAGTCTTCAGACTTACTGTACAGACGGATCAGATACCATAAACATTGTTACGTCGGGCAATGTACCAGGTTCCAATGCTGGTACAGGTCTCAATCTGGCTTGTGGTACAACCAGCACGACATTATCAGGAAATCTAATTGGTGATGGGTTTACGTCGGTTTGGTCGCAAGTTAGTGGACCAAATGCTGCTACTATTGGCAGCCCTTATGGTCAAAATACATTAGTATCAGGCTTAATTCCTGGTTCTTATGTCTTCCAATATTTGGTTCAAGGTGGACCAACGTGCCCCGATGCAGTTAGTGATGTCACGATTAATGTGTCTTCTGGTACTTTAACAGCAGCAGCTTCTGGCGTTGATCAAAGTATTTGTTATAATTCTCCCGCTTTTTTATCGGGAAATGCTCCAGGGCCTGGTGAATTCGGAACCTGGGCATTTGTGTCTGGTCCTGATACGATTACGTTTTCCGATGTGAATGATCCTAACGCAGTAGCAACTGGATTCACAACTCAATTAGCAACCTATCAATTAAGTTGGACTATAGATTACATAAACCCGGGGCCATCAGGATGTTCGTCGCCTTCAACTGCAACTATTAATGTATTTACATCTGATGTGCCGAGTCCAACAATTGCAACGGCCTCTGCTACTAATACGTGTTTACCACAAGGAAGTTTTCTTGTAGATCTAACAGGATCTGTTCCTTCAGCTGGGACAGGTACCTGGACAGTTTCACCAGCCGCTGGAGTAACATTTTCTCCAAATGTCAATGATCCTTTAGCAGATGCAACGGTTCCGTCAGATGGTGTATATACCTTTACATGGACTATTTCAGACCCTTCATGCGGAATTTCGTTTGATTCGGTAGATGTTGCAGTCTCTTCAACAGTTTCTGTAGATGCTGGTCCAGATCAGTTAGGTCTGTGTGCCAATTCGGTTAACATGGCTGCAACCCTTTCATCAGGAAGTACAGGAACTTGGTCTTATATATCAGGTCCGGGAGGTTTTTCTTTTTCGAACATAAATAGTCCAACTTCAAATGTCTCATTTATAAATCCAGGTACTTACGTTTTTGAATGGTTAGGAGAAGCTGGAGATTGCGCCTCAGATTCCGATCAAGTAACTATAGAAATAGGAATACCACCAACCACAGCGACAGTAGGCGCTGATCAACAGATTTGTAATCTAAATAATGTTGTGTTAAGCGGAAATGCTTTTGACCCAAATACCGAAATAGGAAACTGGACAATTTTACCAGGAGCTCCAAACAGCCCAACTATTGCAGATTCCACAGATCCAAATTTAAATGTTACAGCTTTAGTTTCTGGTATTTATACTTTTAGATGGACAATTACGCCTATCAATAACCCATTATGTCCACCAACTTTTGCTGATGTAACAGTGGAAGTCTGGGCACCTGCAACTTCAGCTTCAACACTGGTATTTTGCGATACAACTAATATTACTTTAACGGGAACTGAGGGATCTACAGGGACATGGGCTTTGACGGCTGGAAGTACAGGAGCAGAAACAATTACTCAAACTCCAGCAAACAGTTATATTGCATCAGCTACAATAGTTCCTGGTAATTCTTATACCTTTACTTATACAACAGATGCATACACTTTTACTACAGGTCCTGGTAATTGTCCAGGGACATCTAGTACGGTAGATGTTGATGTAGATTTACAGCCAAGCGTATTACCTGTTGCTGGTCGAGATCAGGAAATTTGTATTGGCGATACTACCATTGCCACCTTGGCAGGGACTACAGATTCAGGCAATTCTG
>JABDPL010000326.1 GCA_013042825.1 Flavobacteriaceae bacterium
GTATGGCCTTCGACCATCACATCAATGCTGGGTTCTGAGTTGATGACATCCGCCAGTTTTTGAAGCAGGGCGTCGGCCTTGCTGCTTACCCTATAACTCGCGGTGTTAAAGAGCATCTTATCGGAAATGGAGATCATCACCACCGTATTGTCAATATTGATCGCGATATCCTCGTCCTCATCGAAATCGGTATCATCCAATTTGTTTTGAAGGTTATAGGACAGGGCTACATTCATCGAATCTTTAAGGGTTTTTGCCTTACGCAAGCGATCAGAATCCATATTGGCCAGGGTTTCCCGCATGCGTGCTTTGGTGTCGTTTGAAATAACAACGCCGTCGCTTAAGACCTCGAGTTTGGCATTATTCTCTTCGGAAAGGTCTTCATTAAGGGCAGACAGGGTGTTGATCTTGCTGTTGTACTCATCAACCCGTTGTTGTATGACGTCGAACTTTGCTTCCAGTTCTTCTTTTTCTACACGGGTCTTGGTAAGCTCGCTTTTAAGTTCACCGTGATCCTGTTCCAGTTCAAGGTATTTCTTTTTAGATACGCAGGATACAAGTATCGCCGGCAGGAGCAAAAGGACAAATAGTTTTTTCATAATTAGATTTTAGTTGTTTATAGTTACTGTATCATTTACGTTGAGAATAGCGGCATGGATGTCGCAAAATGAATTTTTTTGTTTCAAGTTATTAACCGGAAGTAGTCAATAACTTTTCGAAAATTCCTGGAATTCATCAAATATAAGTGCAAGTACGTATTGACATTGAATCCATTATTTCCGACATTGGCAATGCTGAAAGCTTTATCTTCAAGAGGCATATCGGAATGAATTGGTCACCTGATCTTTTCGTTTGCTGAATGACTTTCATCTCTTCCCGGAACTAAATGCAGGAATTTGAGCCTTTCTGCCTCTTATTTTAATTGGGCTCACAATAATAGGGAGTGATTTACATAAATTAAAATGGTATTGTGATGTTTAAATTAAAGTCTTCATTAAAAGTATATTTTAAAAAAACCTGTAAACTGATTTTAATTTTTTCTGCAGGCCTGCTCATCACCACATCCTGTGATCCAGACGATCGGCTTTTTGGTGTCCTTCAGGAGGGTGGCGAGGTTATTCAGGACCATGAGGTTAGACCTGATCCGGAGGTTATATCACCACTTATAGTTGTAGAAGATCTCATAGAATGCGCTGAGTCTGTAACAGTCAGGGGCTTTGTTCCTGATGCCAAAATACGAATCTATGCCAATGGCAGCCTTATAGCTGAAGACACCGGAATCGATCCGGAATTGCAGACATTTCCAGTTAGTCCGGCATTAATTGCAGGTGAAACCATAACCGCGACCCAGGAATTTGGAGGCCCCGAAGGCCCGCCTTCAGAAGGGAAAACGGTTTTAACTTTAGCCGAGGCATATCCTTCCGGGGTTTTACCTAAACCTAATTTTCCATTCTTATACCTATATGATTGTGGGATTGCTACTCATGTTAATGAATTGCCCCAGGGTGGGCAGCTTAGAATATTCTCCAGGGAAACGCCTACTGGGTCTGCCACTACGCTTAGCAGTGGCAGTGGTGTGGCCAGCGGACAATCGGTCAATATAAATCCGCCATTCGAAAAAGATAAGATCATCACGGCCGAAAGCCAGATTTGCAGCATGGTAAGCCCACCATCAGATGAACAGATCGTCATGGAAGCCCCCACAACCATACCAGATCCAACGGCCGATCCCATTTACGATGACGCCACATTTGTGGTGGTTCATGGTTTGGTCAATGGGGCGAAAGCTACAATTTCCAGAGCCGGCACCGATATCGCAGTTTTCGGTGCTCCGGCCGGAAATGTTCGGGTTCATGGCGTTAATGTTTCTGCTGGGGATGTACTGGAAATTCGGCAGGAGATCTGTGGTAATTCCAGCGGTACGACCACCGTGGATGTTAAGGATTGTTCCGAATTACAACCACCACAATTAATCGGCCCCATGGCCGGGGATACCTTCGGTATTCTAACAGGGGTCGTGGCAGGATCACGTGTTCAGATCTATGCGGGAACCGAGGAAATAGCCGATGGTGGCGGATCCTTGATTGCTTATACCCGGCCACTTGTTGATGGCGAAATATTATTTGTAAAGCAAAGCCTTGGTAATTGCACCAGCTCATCGAGTTATCAGGTGCCGGTGGGCACAGGACTTGATGATCCCGGTGTAGTCGGTAATTGCGGACGCATCCAGGATTGGGAATACGGACATAATTCAGACCCTGATAAAGTCACGACTGATGTCAGTTCCTACTTCAACTCACCCGATTCTGGTGTAAGTGTACCCATGAATGATGTACCCTTGCACGGTGTTGTAAGATATCCTGAAGGTCCTGGGCCTTTCCCATTGGTTTTAATCGTACATGGTAACCATAGTCCAAGCGATCCTAGCTATGAAGGATATAATTACTTACTTGAACTTCTCGCATCCCAATGTTTTATTACGGTATCCGTAGAGGAGGATTTCCTCAACGGATGGGTATCTGGTGAAATGGATGCCAGGGGTATTGTGCTGTTGCGCCATCTTCAGTTATGGCGGGAGTGGAGCCGAACCCCGGGTCATCCGTTCTTTACCAAGGTCGATATGAGCAGCATTGGCCTGGCCGGACATAGCAGGGGTGGAGAAGCTATTGTTGCAGCTGCTTTACAGAATGCCACACTGCATAATTCAGCTGATCCTCCGATAGGTCCGACTTCGCATAATTTCGGATTTAGTATCAAATCGCTATATGCCATCGCCCCAGTTGATGGTCAATATGATGGCGGGCCTATTACTCTAACAAATGCCGATTATTATACCATGCACGGATCTCTGGATGGCGATGTATATACTTTCGGTGGTCAGAAAACCTATAATAGGGCATATCCTGTTACCAATTCAACGTCCCACATCAAGGGCTTTACCTTTATTCATGGGGCTAACCATGGACAGTTCAACACAGGCTGGGGAACCTGTTGCGAAAGCACCTATAGTGGGGCTACGCTTATTTCGGATACTGATCAGCAGCAGTTCTGTAAAACCTATATGAGTGCGTATTTCAAATCTGAATTAAAGGGCCTGACACCATATCGAAATTTCCTTAATGGATCTGTTGATTTTGCCTCTATACCTTCGGCTGTAGATAAGGTATTTCAATTTCAAAATTACGATAAATTGTTCCTCAATCATTATGAGGAAGATGCCGATCCGGCAACGGGATCGATAACCGGAATCACCAATGCGGATATCGGTACTTTTGAGACCTACAACGTATTTTCGTTTGATGACCGGTATGGCCCACATTTTTTATGGGGTGAATCACAAGGACTTATAGCCGGATGGGAGCAAAACAATACCAGTATCCGTATCGAGTTGAATGATGTTGATATTCCCGAATATAAGTACCTGGCATTTCATACGGGACAAACCCATGAGGATCCCTCTGATTTAAATACGCCCGGTGTAAACAAGGACTTCAGCGTGCAGCTTGAATTTTCGAGCGGCCCGGGGCCGGAAGTGAATGTGTCATCCTATGGTGAATTGATTTATCCTCATGTTATTTCTGAAGTGAAGTCCATACAACAGACCATTAGAATACCTTTTGCTGATCTGCGTCAGGAAGGCAATGAAAAACCTGATGAAGTAAGGGCCATCATCCTGATCTTTGATGAGCAACAGACGGGAAAAATAGCGATTGATGAGATTCAGTTTACGAATTGATGCTAAAATGAATTAAATTTAAACAATACAAGCAATTATGAAAACGATAATGGCGTACGCGCTTTCACCCTTACTGATCCTGCTGGTTGGGATCGGTTTGACGGCCTGCGAAAATCAGAACAAGGGAAATGCTGATAATAAAGCGGCTGAAGTATATCAGAAACAAGAACAGGACACGATGATATTGAAAGGATATGACCTCAAGCTGGTAAAATTAGATTATCCGGTCATGATAAATGAGTCATCCTATGAAACGGCCTGGATCATTAAGCTGAATCTTTCCGATATGCCGACCTATTATTCAGAGCGCATTGATTTCTTCCTTGGGGATTATCAAATCCCTGAATATGGCGGCTGGGAAGGCGGCATCTATTTTAAGGTGTATGATGAAGAGCTGTTGAGACGACTAAACAATGCAGAGTTCCACTGCCGGCTTCCGGGAAGCAGTGAAGCGGTGAGTCTTGATTCACGCTTTGAATTACCAGATTTAGGCAGCCTGGAAATGATAGATGAAAACGCAGTGATTGGTCGGAAGAATTAAATGAGAAACGACCTTTAATCGCAATATTGGGCTGATTGTTTTTTGTTTAGGAATAAGGCTTTAAGAGAATTTTAAGTCTGACCTATTCTCAATTTTAATACCTTGAACGTATGAAGTATGTGAGGGGTATTTTTTTATGGTTTCTTATCTGTACCCAGGGATACGCCCAGTATGCAGAACACGACTGGGAGGATCGCGACCGCTGGATGCCGGTTGAGGAAATTTTTGAGCACGCCGGGATAGGGGAGAGCCTGCATGTGGCCGATATCGGCTGTCATGAGGGCTATATGAGTATTCACTTGGCCAATGCCGTAGGTAAAACCGGTCAGGTGTATGCCGTTGATGTGCGGTCAGACCGGCTTGAACTTCTAAGCGACCATCTCAGGACGCGGGAGATTAAAAATGTAAAAGTAATCGAGGGAGACTATGATAATCCGTATTTGCCGGAGGGCAAACTGGATGTAGTATTGATCATTGACACCTATCACGAGATGAAAGATCATAAACAGATTCTGAGGCATGTCCATAAAGCCCTAAAACCGGGAGGGAAGCTGCTTATTCTGGAGAAACTGAAATCCCGGGTAAGGTCCGGAACACGACAGGAGCAGACCGACGCCCATACGCTGGCACCAAAATATGTGAGAAAAGAGATGAAAGCTGCGAAATTTAATATCCTTAAAGAAGTTCAAGACCTGGGCGACTGGGAAGAAGATTCGAACAAGCCGATGTGGTTGCTTTTAGCCGAGAAGGCCGATCATTCAAACTGGGGCAGCCGCAAGTTATGACGAAACCCGATTACAAAACTGTAGCCAGCAGGCGGGAGGCCTTGCAGCTATTGGGCTGTGGCACCTTAGCTGCTTTTATGATGCCCTCCTTACTGGCATTCCGAACCGATTCAATTATGAAACGAAAGATACCTGGAACAACAGAACTCTTGCCGGTAGTCGGACTCGGCACCTGGCAGACTTTTGATGTAGGCAGCGATGCCGAAATGCGAAAGCAACTCACCGATGTCTTATTGGAGATGAAGCGACTGGGCGGCGCTATGATCGACAGTTCGCCTATGTACGGCCGTTCGGAAGGAGTAGTAGGAGAGCTAACCGAAAAAGCCGGGATTAAGGAGGCATTCTTCTATGCAACCAAGGTCTGGATTGAAGGGGAGGAAGCCGGTATCCGGCAGATGAACGAATCCATGTTCCGGATGGGAAAAATTCCGATAGACCTTATGCAGATCCATAACCTGGTGGACTGGAAGACGCATGTAAAGACCTTAAGAGCTTGGAAATCAGAAGAAAAGATACGCTATTGGGGCTTTACCCATTATACCGAGCGCTCACATAAGACCCTGGAAACCCTGGTCAGGCAGCAAAATCCCGATTTTGTACAGTTCAATTACTCTATGGCCGAACGCAATGCCGAAAAACGGCTATTAGATACCTGCCGGGACATGGGCGTGGGGGTGATAATCAACCGCCCGTATGGCGGCGGAAGCCTGTTCAAAACCGTTAAGGGAAAAGAATTACCCGAATGGTGTGCTGAGCTCGATATTAACTCCTGGGGACAGTATTTCCTGAAGTATATACTGAGTCATGAAGCTGTAAACGTTGTCATTCCTGGGACTTCCAAGGTAAAACATGTGATCGACAATATGGGTGCCGGTTACGGGCGTATTCCTGACCAATCGGAACGTAAGAAGATGCTGGATTATTTCATCAAATTATAAAATCTTTATAGTACCTAGTGCTTAGTGCAAAGTTCTTAGTTCCTAGCTGGCGGCTGCAGAGGTTCGATGAATCGGATCGATAGTTTGGTTTAGAACATGAATCAATACCAAATCAACTTTAGTACAAGGTTTACGCCAAATTTGCACAGACAGGATGAATGTTGCAATAAAATAGACTTAGTCATGCTGAACTTGATTCAGCATCTAGCTCTTCTATCGGATTTTTGATCAACTAACAACTAACTACTAATTACTGGTTCGCGGTACCTGACTCCTCATCTCGATACACCTCCGTTATTTGTTAAATGTGATTCATGAACTGTTCCGTCGTCCATTACCTATGAATCGCATAACTACTCGCATTCGCATAAGCGGTTAAGATCTCATTAAAACGTTTGAAGGCCTTAAGTAGTGATTTTCTTAGCTTTTTCATAACAAGTGAATTTTTGATTAATGAATTTTTCTTTCTAGGTAGATGCAGAAAAGGTGGAAAGGTTGTCTAAAGAAATCAAAAAGAAGTCACAATATTTTCATAAGAAAAAGGTCAATTCGTCGAGATTATAGCGATTGATTAAAATTTAAGCGATGAAAAAAACTTAGAACTAACAGGTTTTTTGCGTAACTTAATAGGGCTATTAATTAAAAACCAATCATTTATGAAAACAAAATTAGTATTATCGGTCTTAGCCCTAGCTTTTATTTTTACAGGATGTAGTGATGAATCGGTCGACCAGTCGGCAGAATCAACTATATCTGAACGTGGAGCGGAACGTCCTTTTAAAGTTAGAGGAGAGGGTGTATTTAATCTTGCAGATTCTGATGTATGTGCCCCTTTGGCTACCATAATTATCGAGGGTACAGGAAATGGAACTCATATTGGAAATTTTGACGTTCTAATTACAGAGTGTAACGATTTGGCAGGTACTGTTATACAAAATGGTATTGTAACTGCGGCGAATGGTGATGAGCTTTATTTCGTAGCCACAAATTTTAGCGCAGATGACAACGGTCCTTTTGGTGAGTACGATTTTGAAGGAGGAACCGGCCGTTTTGAAGATTCCTACGGATATCTAAAATTGTATAACACTTTGGTCGTAACTGGTCCGGGAACCGGAACTTATTCTAATCAGGGTGAAGGCTATCTTGCCTATTAATTCGAATATCGAGACTATATAATCAATATATAACCCCGGCATCTGCATAAGAGTAAGTGTCGGGATTTTTTATGGGTAATAATTACTTGTAATAGGTAACGGGGAACGGTTAACGGGTAACGGGTAACGGGTAACGGTTTCATTATAACTAATACCAAACACCAAAATCGTGAGTCGTTAACCGTGAGTCGTGAAACGGTTATTGGCACCTAGATTCAATCTACTAACACCTAATACCAAACACCCAACACCTGGTGATCAGTACCTGATACCTGTTACCCGGTACCTAGTAACTGGCACCTCGATTCTAGCCACTAACTACTAATACCTAATACCTAATACCCAATTAATTCC
>JABDPL010000003.1 GCA_013042825.1 Flavobacteriaceae bacterium
AGCCGGGGCAGTGGCCTTAGCGGTCTGGCAGGAATTCCCGTTAAAAATCAAAAGATAGTAAGACCGCTATTGCCCTTTATGCGGAATGAGATCGAAACCTATGCCCGCACCAATCAAATCGAATGGCGGGAAGACAGTTCAAACGTCTCCCAAAAATATCTGAGGAATAGAATTCGGCAGGAGGTTATCCCCGTTTTGAAGGCCGTGTTTCCTGAATTCCTGGACGGCCTCGAAAAATCCCAAAACCATATAAGTGAAGCCAATGACGTGCTTGATCTGAGAATCCGGGAATTGGAAGAGGAGATGGTTACCTTTAACGCTGATGAGATCGTGATCGATCTTAAGAAACTGGGCCGGTATAAGTCCGTTAAACCCTTTCTTTATTTACTTTTGAAGGATTACGGATTCACCCAGTGGACTGACATTGAAAATCTCACCAACGCTCAACCGGGAAAACAGGTGTTTTCCAATTCATGGCGATTGCTTAAAGATCGGGACAAACTGATCCTTTCTCCATTGAGCGATGGAGACCAGGCTGCCCAATTGATTCCTGAAGGAACCAGTCAGGTCTCTACAGTCCTCGGTGTTCTTGATTTTGAAGTGGCTGAAGATTATGAAACAGCCTCAGAGGATACCATTTACGTTGACCGGGATAAATTGGATTTTCCTCTTGAATGTCGTCCGTGGGAGAAAGGTGATTATTTTTATCCTCTCGGAATGAAGGGCAGAAAGAAGGTGAGTAAGTACTTTAAGGATGAAAAACTGTCACTGATAGAAAAGGAAAAGAGCCGGTTGCTTTGCTCGGGGAATAATATTGTTTGGATTGTTGGACGCAGAGCCGATGACCGGTTTAAGGTTACAAAGGGTACCAAACATATTTTAAAGATCGCATTGAATTGATGAGAATTAAAGGCCAAATAGTCGATATAACCGCAGGCACCATTTACCCTGCTGAGCTCATAATTGCCGATGGTAAGATCAAGTCGATCGATCCATTGGAATCGGCTCCAGAGCAATACATCATGCCCGGTTTTATCGATGCTCACATCCATATCGAAAGCTCTATGCTTGTGCCTTCTGAATTTGCGCGGATTGCGGTAAAGCACGGAACTGTTGCAACAGTATCAGATCCACACGAGATTGCCAATGTTCTGGGAGTTCAGGGTGTTGAATTCATGATCAATAATGGCAAACAGGTACCTCTGAAATTCAATTTTGGAGCACCATCCTGCGTGCCGGCCACAACATTCGAAACCGCAGGAGCAGTAATCGACGCGGAAGGCATAAGGGAATTACTGCAAAAGCCCGAAATCAAGTACCTGGCTGAGATGATGAATTATCCAGCTGTTATTTATCAGGACCCCGAAGTATTGAAAAAAATAAAATATGCCAAACAATTAAATAAACCAGTAGACGGACATGCACCCGGACTTCGGGGTTCTGACCTGAGCAAATACATTCAGGCCGGAATTACAACCGACCATGAAACTGTGACTTTTGAAGAAGGCTTTGAAAAATTGTCAAAGGGTATGAAGGTCATTATCCGTGAAGGCAGTGCCGCCAAAAATTTTGATGCTTTGGTCGATCTGATACCTGATCATTATAGCTCTATGATGTTCTGCAGTGACGACAAACACCCCGACGACCTGTTGCTTGGCCATATCAACCAGCTATGTGCCAGGGCGATGGAGCGGGGGCATGATCTGTTCCATGTCCTGCAAATGGCCTGCATAAACCCGGTAACCCATTACGACCTGGATGTGGGTCAGCTGCAGCCCGGCGATAAAGCCGATCTTATAGTAGTAAAGGATTTAAAGAGTTTTGCCGTGTCCAAAACCATAATAGATGGGAAAATAGTTTATGAGGAGGGACAGCTGAAGTTTGATGGCGTTGATTTTGAGATCCTGAATAATTTTGATTCCAAATTAAAAAAGGTGGAGGATTTCGAATGTATTCAGGAAACAGATGAGATCAGGGTAATCGAAGCCATCGACGGGGAGTTGATCACCAGGGAATTCAAAACCAGGCCAAAATATGAAGCTGCCAATATCATTTCCGACCTTGAAAAGGATGTTCTTAAACTTGCTGTGGTCAATCGCTATGGAAATAAGAAACCAGCGATCGGGTTTATAAAGAACTTCGGACTCACCAAAGGTGCTATCGCCTCTTCGGTAGGTCATGATTCGCATAACATCATAGCCGTAGGCGTAACCGATGATGATCTCTGTTGGGCTGTTAACAGCCTGATCGCACATAAGGGAGGTATTTGTGCTGTTACAGAAGATGAAGTTAAGATATTGCCTTTACCCGTAGCCGGCATTATGAGTGATCAGGATGCCCAAACAGTGGGACAGCAATACGCCGAAATAGACCAAATGGCAAAAGCCATGGGATCAGAGTTACAGGCACCTTTTATGACACTTTCGTTTATGGCCTTGCTGGTCATCCCTTCTCTCAAACTGAGTGACCAGGGCCTATTCGATGGTAATACCTTTAGGTTCACCCCTTTGGCTGTTGACTAATGCCGATAGTTAGATCCCGATATCGCGCACCCCTGTTATTTCGAAATGGTCACCTGGCAACGGTATATTCAGGTCTCTTCCGTTCGGTGAATGGCGTGCAACAGGATCGGGAACGGATTACGCTTTCTGATGGTGATTTCCTGGACCTGGACTGGAGTTATTCCAAAGGTGGTTCAGATAAGGTAATCATTTTATTACACGGTCTGGAAGGCAATGCACAACGACCATACATGCTTGGTGCAGCGCGGTATTTTAATGCTCAGGCTTATGATGTGGTGTGTATGAATTTCAGGGGATGCGGGGGTGAGCCCAATAAATTTTACCACTCTTATCATTCCGGTGCCACAGAAGATCTGGGTACCGTTATTCAACATGTTCGTGAACTTGATAAATATAGTTTCATAGGCTTAAATGGTTTTAGCCTCGGTGGAAATGTGGTATTAAAATATCTGGGTGAAAAATCCGAGAGTTCAAATATTAATGCAGCCGTGGCCGTATCTGTCCCCTGCAATTTGTCGGGTTCCTGTAAAGCTCTTCATCAATTTGAAAACATCTTATACCACAACCGCTTTAAGAGGTATCTTGTAAAAAAGCTTAAGGAAAAACAAGTCATGCATCCCGATCGTATTTCACAGGATGAGATCAGGTCGATCAAAACACTTAGGGACTTTGATAATGTTTACACGGCCAAGGCTCATGGATTTAGGGATGCCGATGACTATTACAGCCAAAGCAGCAGCAAGCAATTTCTTAACGGAATCAGGACTCCTGTGCTCATATTGAATGCCCTGAACGACTCGTTTTTGTCTGCCGGGTGCTTTCCGGTTGAAGAAGCAAAGCAGAATTCCAGGCTACTGTTGGAAATGCCCAGGTATGGCGGTCATGTGGCATTTTATCAAGCGGGTGAGTACTATTATAATGAGGTCCTTTCGGTTGACTTTTTTAAAGAATCGGATTCTTAAATATTATTTTAATTTATTTTCTCATAAAGTGCTTACGGTAATACGCATTGTAACCTTTCTTCCATTCTTTTGAGGCTTCAGTGTAGAGTTTGGCTAACTGAGGTTTTCGATCGGTCAGAATTTTTGCATCTTCAGTATTGATGAATTTAAGGTCGATAAAATAATCATATAGATCCTCAATTTTATCAAAATTTGGTTCATCATAATTTACTGAAGAAAAGTCTTTATAATCTTCACTGGCAATGAATATTAGGTTTCTATTTTGAGCCTCTCCCGGCGTGGCGAGTATTTCAACTTTATACCCTGAATGCTCCAGGGTTCTTAATACTGATCTGGCAGCAATGCCTTTACGTCCTTTAATAAACCCGTAGAAATTAATCATTATCATTCCTCCCGGGTTCATTATTTTTTTTGTATCCTCGAAACCTTCAACTGTGATTAAGTGTTCTGGAACGGCTTCACTGAGAAAGGTGTCAAAGATCACGATATCATATTTTTTTGAGGTGGTTTTAACATAATGCCTTGCATCATCAATCACAACATTTGTAGACCGATCCATATTAAAATATTCATAAGAAACGTCGGCAATACGCTGGTCTATTTCTACCACGTCAGTTTCATAACCCAATCGATCTAATTGCTTGACCAATGTGCCTCCACCAAGGCCTAATAACAGGACTTTAGATTTCTCAGGAAAGATTGAAGCTGCTGTAGGGAAATAATTTGCCCAACTCCAAATACTGTATTGTAAATCGTCAGCTACTCCAACATATGTCTGTAAAGTATTATTGACAATAAGCCCTCGCCCCATTCTTGCATCGGGTGTGATTTCATATGAGGGGTGATCCACTACTTTTACTTGTCCCAAAATGCCTTCAGACTGATACAATACATTGTATTCTTCATTAAAATTATCATTTGGAGCCAAACTAATAAAAGAACTCAAACTTAAAAGTATAATCGGAACGGTAACCTTTACGTTCTTTGAATTCATTAGCGAAATAATAGGTAATAGGGATAATAATACGCCCGTAATTACTGCAGGTAAACTTAAGCCGAAATTAGGAATGATGTAAAAACCCATTAAAAAGGTCATCAAAATACCCCCCAAGGTTGATATGGCATAGACGTTCCCGGCGTTATTTCCGGCGGTTTTTGCCTTACTGGTTAAGAGATTTATAATTATTGGAGAAACCATTCCCATAAACATTAATGGAGGTAACATGAAAATCATTAAAGAGAAAATTGCGCCAGCCTCCAATGACAAGTTTATGGTTGCATTCATCATCAAATCACTGGTGTATGGCATTAAAACCAATAAAATTCCTGCAGAAATCATTACCCAATAAAGCAAGGAAGTGCTACCCGAAAATTTCTTAGACAATCTTCCTCCAATGAAATAGCCAAGTGTAAGTCCGCCTAAGGTCAGAGCCAGTGCAGATGCCCATACGTAGAGCGAAGTCCCGAAAAAAGGAGCTAACAGTTTTGCGCCAATAAGCTCGCAAGCCATAACAGCTCCACCTTCCAAAAAGGACAATAAGTACAAATAGTTTTTTTTAGAAGTAATCATCTTTGTTCTGAAATATAAAAAGGGCGAGCTGTTTTAGCCCGCCCGTAAAGATTAAATCCTTAATTTAAATTCTTTAGTTAACTGCAATAGGATCAGGATTACCATCAGGGTCACCACTGACAGTTCCATCCGAAGTTATGTTACCCAGCAACAGTATACCACAGACATGTGGAGAAGCCATGGATGTTCCACTCAGGGTTGCATAACCATCACCTTTATAAGTAGAATAAACACCGGATCCAGGTGCGCAATAATCTACCGGAGGATTTCCATAATTTGAGAAGCTTGACCAAACATCACCTTGTGCCATGGAAGAAACTGTATAGATGTTATTTCCATTAGCACTAGCCGGAGATGAATTACTGGCATCGGAAGATGAATTACCGGCTGCCAATGCAAAAGGACAGGTACTTGAAGCGTTCACTACTGCATCATTAACAGCCTGAGAAAATCCACCACCTAAACTCATGTTGGCAGCATCGCAGTCAGATCTGGTGCTAACATAATCAACACCTGCAATTACACCGCTGTATGAACCGGACCCTCTTTTATTTAATACCTTTACAGGAACAACCGTGGCACCAGCAGCAACACCAATTACACCAATTTCATTGTCAATGGCCGCAACAGTTCCTGCAACATGCGTTCCATGACCACTTCCATCTGATGTTAAGTCGCCGTCAGGACCACTGCTGAAAGCATTAAATCCTTTACTCACGTCAACATTAAGATCTGGATGACTGGCGTCAATTCCGGAATCGATAATGTAAGCAATTTTTCCTGTGCCATC
>JABDPL010000005.1 GCA_013042825.1 Flavobacteriaceae bacterium
AAGAAGTCCGAACCGCGCCATACTCCTGGCAGAACTATTATAGATGACATTAAAATTATCCGGTTGCCAGAACCCGTTCATGCCTATTGGGTCCTTGATCTTGGCATTGAAATAGTTTTCAAAAAACGATCCGGTTGCCCCGGTTATAATCGACTGGTTTAAGGTATAGGGAGCATTGTGGTAATACCAGAAACTTCCTGCTTCATTCAAATAATTCAGGCATGCAGGCAAGGTGCAGAATTGAGTAAAAACATTAGTGTAATCCAGGCCGGTGGTCATGGTTAAATGATGCCAGATCGTAACCTCGTTCTCTTGTTCATCGGTTAAACTCGACCAGCCGTTGCCAAGATAATTTCGTGACGGATCGTCCAAATTTAAATAACCCTCTTCCTGCGCGATTCCCATCGTTAATGCAACAATTGTTTTGCCTGCTGAGTACCAGGGCCAATCAATATCCTGTGAACCACCGTTAAAATAGGCCTCGAGGGCGATTTTACCCTCTTTTAAAACGATAAAGGAGACCGTATTGTTTGTTTCTAGAAAGTCGTAAAGTTCGGTTATGCTGCTTTCATCCCATCCCAATTGAGCCGGATCGGTAGTTTCCCATTCATCCGATCCAACAACAGGAAAATAATTGTTCTCGTCTACCGGTACATTCGGATCGTCATCGGAAGTCCCGCCGCTATTCCCGGAATCGCAACCAACGATTGAAAAAATAAGAAATAATGATAAAAATCTAAAAAGAGCTGTCATGATTTGGTTTTAGGAATCCTAAATGTACAAAAGCTTTAATTAAGGTCTTATCTTTGCACCTCAATTTAACGTATGCGAACCAAGTCGATAAAGAAAAACCGTATCAATGTCATAACGCTCGGGTGTAGTAAAAACCTATACGACAGCGAGATTTTAATGGGACAGCTAAAGGCCAATGACAAAGATGTGGTGCATGAGGAAGACGGGAATATTGTCGTGATCAATACTTGTGGATTTATCAATAATGCCAAGGAGGAAAGCGTCAATACCATCCTTCATCAAGTCCGTCGGAAAGTAGAAGGCGAGATCGATAAGGTTTATGTCACGGGCTGCCTGAGTGAGCGCTATAAACCGGACCTTCAAAAGGAGATCCCTGACGTTGATGAATATTTTGGAACTACCGAATTACCAGGCCTGTTAAAGGTTTTGGGCGCCGATTACAAACATGAACTCATCGGTGAGCGCCTGACTACCACACCAAAGAATTATGCTTATCTGAAGATCGCTGAAGGCTGCGACCGACCATGCAGTTTCTGTGCTATCCCGTTAATGCGAGGTAAGCACCGCTCAACACCTATTGAAACTTTGGTGATTGAGGCTGAAAAATTAGCCGCCAATGGCGTGAAAGAACTTGTTTTGATCGCCCAGGATCTGACTTATTACGGACTCGACCTTTACAAGAAACGACGCCTGGCCGATTTGCTAAAAGCCCTGGTCAGGGTTGAGGGTATCGAATGGATACGATTGCATTATGCATTCCCGACAGGCTTTCCGTTAGATGTATTGGATGTGATGCGGGAGGAACCCAGGATCTGTAATTATATCGATATCCCGCTGCAGCATATTTCCGATAAGATTCTCAAAAGCATGCGTCGTGGAACGACCGAGGAAAGAACAACCCGCTTGCTGAACCAATTTCGTGAGTTAGTTCCCGGAATAGCCATCAGAACCACGCTGATTGTTGGTTATCCGGGTGAAACCGAAGCTGATTTCCAAATGCTAAAAGATTGGGTCAGCCGAATGAGATTTGAACGGCTTGGCTGCTTTACATACAGCCATGAGGAAAATACGCATGCCTTTAATTTAGAAGATGATGTGCCTGAAGAGGTGAAGCAGCAACGGGCGAATGAGATCATGGAACTGCAAGCGCAGATTTCATGGGAATTGAATCAAGAGAAGATCGGTGAGACGTTTAATGTAGTCATCGACCGCAAAGAAGGCGAATACTTTGTTGGAAGAACGGAATTTGATTCGCCCGATGTCGACAACGAAGTACTCATCGAAGCCCGGGACACCTATTTGAAAACAGGCGAGTTCTATACCGTAAAAATCACATCAGCATCCGATTTCGATCTATATGCAGAAAAGGTTTAAAACGACCATAATTTAAACTTCCAATTTTTAAGGAAATAATCCATAATGTACTGCTTTCTTAAATTGTGATCACCCATCAACTTAATTAAGAATTCAGGGTCTGTAAGCCTGGTTATTCACGAAGAAGATCGAATTAACCAAAAACAGTTTTCCATTTTCCCAAAAACTTCGGAACATCACATTATCTACCATATATATCATACTGCCTCTTCCTAGTCGCTCCTCGCCAAACACCAGTGAATTGGGCAATGACTTGATGGCCTCGCTGCCGGCAAATCCGGATACATTCTTAGGGTTTGAGCCGATATGAGCTACATTAAAACCATTCTTCAGCAGGCTGTATGATGAGCGTCCGAGTTTAAGTGAGTGGTAGGTTGTATCATAACCAAAAGCCATGGGATGCGAATTGTCAATTGCAGTTTCAAACACGGCCCCCGTTATCAGGTTTTTAGCAAATTCTCTCCGGCGATCGCCGTAAGGGATGAGATTAGCTTCGTCGTTCTGATTGTCACTGGCGTTAGATTTAAGTCCGAACCCTTCCTTTCCGGCAAAAGAACTTAAAGCCCTGTCAATGGCAATAACTTTACCGCCGGCTTTGACCCAATCGGTAAGCTTTTTCATGTTGTTTTCATTCAATAGTCTGCGATAATTCCCGCTTGGCATGATCAAAATGTCGTATTCAGCTAGGTCGATATTTCCAAAGTCATCGGTGTTCAGGGATGTTACCGGGTAATGGAGTTGCTGTTCGAAAAAGTGCCAGAGCGCACCATAGCTTAATGATGATGTGCCCTCTCCCGAAAGCATGGCCACGCGTTGCCGGTTGACCAATTTGATGTCTGGCGAACCAAAATCAGGTCCTTGCGTCGAATAACCCGACGCGATAGCATCTAATTTGCGGCTAAATCGATTGGCGATGGTGATAAGTTCCTGATCGAAATCTGACTTTGAAGGGTTATCGCCACGGGTCAGAATCAATGAACCCCTATCGAATGATTTCCCGTCAGTTTGAATCGGTTTTTCCGTAAAACGAACTTTGAATTCCTGTTTGAGTAATTCGGCAAGGAACTCGGCGTCCTTCAAACTATCCCAGTCAGTCATGTAGCCGGTGGCCTGTCGATTAACAGTATTGTTAGTCTGCTGAGGATTAGCATTTACCTGACCTACAATTGCAGTACTGGCAATGCATTCAAGACCATAGGCGTAAGGCATACTCCATGCGGTGATGTCATAGGTCAGCGAATCGCTGAGTTTTGCATTGGGTTCAAACAGAACTTTGACCATTTTTCCTTTGGGCTGATCGGTCCTTACCACCAGATCTGCATTTGTGGTGGTCATCGAACCCTGTAAGCCGTTATCGTATTTATAGCCTGAAACTTTTCCTCGGGAGGCATGTCCGTATTTTATTTCATGCATATCAAGTAAGGCCTTTAAAGCCTCTATCTTATCAGCATCTCCCTGCATTACATAGCTTTTATATTTTAAGCCAGAGCTGTTAAAAAAGCGCTGGAATTCGGTAGTAAGCTTATCGGCATTTTGTGATGATATTTCAACCGTAGACAATCCGGTGGTGGTGTGATGTGCAATCCTGTCAATAAGGGTTAAAACAATACCCTCATCATTTAAAACTCCCAATCCGCCGCGACTATGGCCTCCCTGCTCATAGGTCATTCCAATGGCACCCATATAGGTTGGGTAGGTATCCCCGTAACTCGGATAAAACAGATCGAATCGTTCTTTCGTAAAGAACAACCACCCATTGGCGTCGAAATATTTTGCATTGTTTTTTCCGATTTGCACCTGAAAATCCCTTTGCCATGTCGAGATGATCTCATGATAGGGCTGGGCAGCCGGCGCGAAATAATAGGGCTCGTTCATGCCTTGTTCATGAAAATCGACATGGATATGTGGCAACCATTTGTTGTAAACCTTAATGCGTGATTGCGATTCGATTTGCGTAGCCCAAGCCCAATCTCTGTTCAGATCAAACAAATAGTGATTGGGGCGACCTCCCGGCCATGGTTCATTATGTTCGCTGGCCTGCTGATCGACATCGTAAGGCATACTAGCTGTTTTATTGAACCAGTTGGCGTAACGATCGCGGCCATCGGGATTGATACAGGGATCAATAATAACAATGGTGTTTTTTAACCATTCCTCTTTCTCAGTCAGCAATTTATAAATGGTAAGCATAGACGCTTCGATACTGGATGCCTCATTCCCATGAACATTA
>JABDPL010000010.1 GCA_013042825.1 Flavobacteriaceae bacterium
ATCCTGAGGAATTAGATTATTCATTGAATGGCGGCCCTTACCAGCCAAGTAATGTCTTTACCGATGTTTTACCAGGAACTGATCACTATATCGAAGTAAGACACAGCAATGGTTGTATCGTCATGACTGAGGAATTTGACATAGCAGACTATCAACCCGTTACACTGGTCCTGATTGAAGGCGATGAAGCCGGAGAGATCATAGCCGATGCTTCCGGTGGTACGGGTATCTATGAATTTGAACTGAACGGCGATAATTACGGAACAACAAATACTTACCTGGTTACCGAAGATGGTGTTTACCAGGTTATTGTGACCGACAGTGCGGGTTGCCAGGCTATAGCTGAGATCGAGATTGAGATCATCGGGCCTTGTATCCCTGATTATTTCACACCTAATGGTGATGGTATTTCCGATTTCTGGGGTCCTGAATGTACGGAAGACTATCCGAATCTAACCTTTGATATATTCGACAGATACGGTCGGAAGGTCGCCACCTACCGGGTTGGGGAATACTGGGATGGTAAATACAACGGAACCGAATTGCCTACTGGTGATTACTGGTATGTGGTACGCCCAAACAGCACAGCTCTCAACAAGGATTATGTCGGACATTTCACCCTTTACAGGTAATCATGCCCTAAACTTTTAATATGCATCAGATGAAAAAAATCACTTTATATATATTGCTACTGGTTTTCTCTTATGGTTACGGACAAGAATTGAACCTACCGGTCTGGACGCAGTATTTGGCCGATAATGATTTTATAGTCTCCCCTACCTTTGCCGGTATTGGAGATAACTTCAGGATAAGGGCAAACGGACTTACCCAATGGGTAGGTATCAAGGACGCGCCCGATAATCAGGCGCTATATGCCGATTTCCGGATGTCGAACCGTTCAGGTGTTGGACTATCACTGTATAACGACAAGAACGGGCATACCCGTCAGAAGGGTGCGAAATTCTCTTTTGCCCATCATTTGATCCTTGACTTCACCTCGAAGCAATACCTGTCGTTCGGGATCTCTTATAATATCAACAGCTTTAGAATTGCGATCGAAGATTTTGAATCTATTGACGGATCACCTATTGTAGATCCCGCCATTACCGGCGACCGGGCTGAGACCAACCACAATTTTGATGTAGGGATTCTATACAGGAATAAAGGTTATTACTTGAGTTTCAATGCCAACAACATACTTCCGAAGAATACCGATGATTTCCTGGTTTATGAGCCGGGTGATCTGCTGAATTTCCAGGTATATTCCGGAATTGTGTTCGGGAACAAGACCAATAACGATATCGAATACGAACCTTCGGTCTTCTATCAGTTGTTTTACAGCGATAAGCGTTCGGCTACCGACGTAAATTTCAAATTCAGAAAATTCAATCGAAACGACGATTATTTCTGGCTTGGCGGCTCTTATCGTTTTCTGAATGATCAATTCTTTAAGCCTTTGAATATCGGCCCCATGGCAGGAATCACCAAGAACAGGCTTTACTTTGCCTATTCCTATCAATTCACCATAAACGACCTGGCCGGATATAACTCCGGTACACACTCGATCACCATCGGACTGGACTTTATGCAGGGCGCAAGTAATTGTCCGTGTACCAAAGGCACCAGCTGGAGAAAGTTCAGAGGGGCCGGGTTGAATCGGTATAATTAGAGCTGTATGGGTCCTTCTCTTAGTCGGAGAGTCAATGGTTGTAGATTGTCTATCTCAAAATGGGCGATATCGCAGGTTAATCTGCTGCAGCCGGAAACGGAGATTAGATCAAAATTGAGAGTGCAAGCCATGCCCTGGCACAACAAATAACCATGGACTCATCAAGAAAACGAAGCAATCGTGCAGAATGTCATCATCATTCGCCTTAGCGCCCATTTTAAAGTGCCGGATTGCGTTTTGATGAATGAAATTGCCATGCAAGCCTCAAGGGGTGACATCGGAATATACCGATCGTAATGGACGAAAGGTCAAAGCTTCCTATGATGCACAAAGTACGGCGTGGAAAAATAGGTTCTAACTTACTGAATTGAAACCAATTCAAGATCGAAAATAAGATCGTGCCCGGCAAGGGGATGATTGGCATCAAGAACGATATGGGTATCCTCTACCTCAGCAACTCTGAAGAGCTGCTCCGTTCCATCCGGTCTTGAACCTACAAGGCCCATACCGACTTCAGGTTTTATATCTTCAGGAAGTTCTGCTAAAGGAATTTTTTGAAACAGGTCTTTATTCACTTCACCATATGCCTCCTCTTTGGCTATAGTTATGGTTTTCTTTTCATTAACCGCCATGTCGATCAGCCCTTGTTCAAATCCGGGAATTAACTTTCCTTGTCCCAGTTGAACTTCCAGTGGTTCGCGTTCCAAAGAGCTGTCAAAAACATGCCCGTTAACCAATTTTCCCGTATAATGAACCTGCACGGTATCATTTTCTTTTACTTTACTCATAGTGTAGAATTCTAAGTCTTTACATAAGAATGCACAAAGGTATATCTATAAAATGGTTTATAGAAACGTATGCAAAAAATAAATGGAAAGATGACCTTACTCCTGTAAGCTTACCCGAACCGCATTCATACCTCGCTGCCCTTTCTCGAGTTCGAATGAGACTTTGTTGCCTTCTGTAATCTCATCGTTCAGACCGCTAACATGGCAGAAATATTTCTCCTGAGTTTCGGTATCGGTAATAAAACCGAATCCCTTACTGTGATCAAAGTAAGCCACCCGGCCCTGTCGCACGGGATCAAATTCTTCGTCTGAATGTTCTTTTTTGGGAATTCCGAGTATGATTTCTGAAGCGTCTACTTCTTCTTTCTCGGTTTGTTCTGCAGGAGTTTCGGTAACGTTGCCGTGTTTATCGACATAAGCAAAGGGTATACCTTCCCCTTTTTCTTTGGCCTCTGCCCTACGGGCTTCTTTTTTCTTTTGCTTTTCTTCGCGTTTTTTTAAGCGTTTTTTCTCTTTTTCTCGTTTACTAAATGTTTGTTGTGATCTTGCCATAAAATGAATTAGATCGATAAGATAGAGATTTTATTCGACTATGCCATGCGTTTGAAATAAATTCTTGGCTTAAGCAATATAAGGCACAAGTTGATTAATATTTGCCATAACAAAATTATGCCAAACTCTGAATGACTTCAATGGCTCTATCGATCTCCGCTTTGGAATTGTATATATGCACGGAATGCCGAACTAATTCCTCACCTACCGAACGCGGTTGCAGCCGTTCTTTTTCCCACATCGTTTTCTGAACAGCAGGGCCGGAAATCCCATTTACGGAATAGGTCGTAATGCCGGCGGCCATATCCTCATTGGTGGAAGACATGATTTTAACATGAGACATGTCTTTGAGTCCGTTGCGCAGGTAAGAGCCAAGTTCCTTTATCCTGCCTATCCAGCGCTCTTTACCTACTGTATTGAAAAAATCAACAGCCGCATCATAGCCGGCAAGGACAGCCGGATTACCGGTACCGTTCTGCATCAGCCTGAAACCGTGGTCCTCCTGGTTTTCCCATTGGTAACTGGCAATGGTAGACCAAATATCACCGGCCACATCTTTATTGATATAAAGCAAACCACTACCTGCCGGTGCAAGCATCCATTTATGCAGACTAGAATAATAGGCGTCACAGCCAATGGCTTTAACATCAACATCGATATGGCCCACGCATTGGGCGCCATCAAGGATCGTGAAAATTCCGCGCCGCCTGGCCTCTTCGCATACTGCCTTCACCGGCATCACGGTACCATAGATCGATACCATATGCGGAATGGCTATTACCCGGGTTTTAGGCGTTACCTCTTTGAATATGGCGTTGAATACTTCCTGCGGATCATTAGCCGGCATTGGCATGGTCGCCTGTTTGTAAATGCAGCCTTTCCGCTTGGCCAGCAATTGCCATGCAGCATAACCGCCACCATGCTCCTGGTTGGTATTAAGCAGTTCATCCCCCGTTGTGAGATCAAGACCCATCCCGACGAAGTTCATGCCGAAGGTGGCATTTTGAGTAAGGGATAGTTCCCTATGATCACAGTTGATGATCGCTGAAAGTTTTTTCCGAAGGTCTTCATATGGAAAATAACCGGTTAACAATTCAGGCCCTGAACCATCTTTATAGTCTACGATAGCGGCTTCTTTGTTCCAGTGCATCATATGATACATCATCTTGTCGAGCACATAACCCGGTGACGGACCCATGGTTCCATTATTGAAATAGGTCTGTCCCTCCTTTAGCGGAAATTGCTTGCGGATCATAGCCCAGTAATCCTCAGAATCTTTATAGAGAGATCTTAATGGGTCTAGGGACCAGTCTTTTTTGGTGTCGAATGAAATTAATGGTACCGAAAGTGCACCGAGAGCAGCGGTTCTGAGAAATGAGCGACGTTTTGTCATTGTACGATGGTTTGCAGAACACTAATCTACTAAATATAAAAAAAGCCTCCCTGATCAGGAGGCTATTATTTCACTCTTAAGGGTTTCAAGCAAATTCGTCCTTACCTTCTATGAGGTAATGATGGCTTGTTGATCCTTCGGTACGTGCTTTTAGGTGTTTTGCATATTCCGGATCATTCATGAATGCCTCGGCTGCTGCCTTTGAGGGCCATTCCATTATAACCCTGAGTGCGGCCTGATTTTCATCCCCTTCCAATTGCGAATGATTCC
>JABDPL010000012.1 GCA_013042825.1 Flavobacteriaceae bacterium
CCATGATAAAGGCTGTGACTACCTGTTTAGTAATGCGATGCATGGTGTGAACAACCGCGTCTACCCCTTTGTGGGTCAGGTCTACCTCAATCTGACCTTTATTGATTTTCCTTACGGCATTTTTGAGGTCTCTCGGGAAGGCTTCCATATAATCGGTCATCTCATAGATCGAGTTCAGTACCTTTCTGCCCATTTCAATTGGATTATATTTCCTGCTAACGCTTTTTGACAAAAATGGTCGAACCATTTCAAATTGATCGAGGTCGGGATCGAGTTTCCTTATCACACCTTCAATAGTTACAAGAGCCCTGGCAAAAAGATAGAAATGCGTAGGAACTTTAAATCCGTGGTTAACTATGATATCCTTCAATTCTAGCAAAACTGTACTCATTTCATGGTCATGAACATCCCGCACGTAATATTTTTCTACAAATTCATTTATATCGAATTCCAACTCTCGCATATCACCAATAACAGGTGTGTTAGAGATATCCTGAAGGCTGGTAATGATCTTCCTAACATCCTTTCGCGTAATGGCAATGAACAACTCACCGAATAATTTGACATCCCTGGGGAGGATACTGCCCATCATCCCAAAATCGAGATAACAAATGTGACGATTCGGCAATACTAAAAGGTTGCCGGGATGCGGATCGGCATGAAAGAAGCCGTATTCGAATACCTGCTTAAAGAAGGTGATGCTAAGCCGCTTGGCAAGAAGCAACGGATCCAGGTCTTTTTCCTTGAGTCGACCTAATCTGTCTATCTTGATACCGTTAACAAATTCGAGAGCAAGGATTCTTTCCGTAGTGAAATCCTGATAAACCTTCGGAGAATAGGCGAATTGATCCTGTCCCGAGTCATTAACGATATTATTGTAAAATCTCTGGGCATTGATCGATTCATTGATGAAATCTAACTCTTTAATAATTGAGATTTCGAAGTTCTTTACAAGGCCGATGGGATCGAATGATTTTATCGACGGGATGCGGCGTTCCAACACCTCAGCTACGGCATACATAACCTTGATATCTTCAATGATGATCTCCTTTATTCCGGGACGTTGAATTTTCAAAGCAGCCCGTTTGCCATTCTTTAAAGTGACCTTATGCACCTGTGCTACAGAAGCCGAGGCAAAAGGTTTTGATTCGAACCAGGCAAAAAGATTATCAACCTTGCCTTCCAATTCGCTTTCAACCATTTCGATAGCTTCCGATTCTCGCATTGGAGGAACCTTATCTTGAAGTTTTTCAAACTCAAGAACCAGTTCAAATGGAATCAAGTCGGGACGATTGCTCAGGATTTGTCCGAATTTGACGAAAGTAGGCCCCAATTCCTCGCATACCAGTCGCATTTTCTCCCATTTTGTGAACTGCATGGCATGAGCCTTTCGCTTCTTTGGAATCAACCTGCGGAAAAAGGTAAAGGTTTTGCGTTCCTCTAAATGCCGAACGAGATCTTCGAACCCATACTTAAGCAGCACTTTCAAGATCTGGTTGTAGCGGGCTATAGATCTGTATTTACCCTTTATATTGAAGAAACCGTTCATTCTATTTATCTGCTTCAAGATGGTTCAGGCGAGCCTCAAGCAGAGCAATGGCCTGATCGCATTTTTCAAGTTGATCTTTCAGGGCCCTTATCTCGTCTGTATGAGCTATATTGACCTTCTCATAAAATTTGGCGATCAGTTCCTCTATCTTTTCATCGAGTTCCTGTTTGGCCTGTGCCGTCTTAAAAATGATCTTATCTATGAATTCGAGTTCATTGCCATCCTCGTCCGTTATTGTTTCAGTAGCGAACTGGTTTAAACCCTCTTTTCCTTTTGCGGAGATTTCATTAAACCTATCGATTAATTCGGTCCTTTTAGCCAAATGATATAAGCTTGTTGAGAGAGTCAATAATTCCAGAATAGTCTTGGTTTTCATAGATAAAAAGTTTTGGTGCCAACTAATAAAAGTATTCATAAACAAGCAGGATTAAAATGACTATTGTCAGTAATATGTAATAGTCTTGTTTTTCTTGTTTCGGGATATAAATCGTAACTTTATAAGGTAATGTAACAGCCTATGAAAACTACACCCATAACCCGAATTATGACCAAGGATGTTATATGTGTAACACCAGATCAAAAACTATTGGATGTTAAACATATCTATGAAAAAAAGAAGTTTCACCATCATATACCGGTTACCGAGAATGACGAACTTATCGGAATGGTAAGCCTGATCGATTTTATGTACAGGATCAAGGGTGCCGGTCTCGACGACAGTAATGCCATCTATAATGAACTAAAAGTTAAGGATATCATGACAACAAATCCTTTCTATCGTAAATCTGATACCTCTGTTGAGGATGTAGCTGAAGAATTAGCCAAAGGAAAATACAGAGCAATCCCGATTGTCGAGGACCGAAAGGTTGTCGGGATTGTTTCAACAGCGGATGTCATACGTTTTTTTCTCAACCGCTGAGAAACTCATACCAAACTTTAATCTGACTATGGCTGCTATTCCTTCGGAATTCGCATGCGTATTGATTGAATTCAATAAAACAGGCCGTCAATTGCTTGACGGCCCTGTTTCGTAATACTCCCTAAGAACTAATTAATAGCATATCGAAGATACTTAAAATATCGAAAACTTAAGATATGATCGATTTAAAAAATTATTAACACAATGTTTATTTAATGTCTGCTATCCTGCAAATGAGCAATTTTAGGGAATCAATCTTATAATTGTCCTCGTAATTCACCAGAGGGGACTGCCGCAGTATGAACATTTACGTAGATCATCCCATTTCTAATGGCATCGATAAGGCTATCCAGGTCCCCGGCTAATGCTCCTGATACGTCGGATGCTGTTATAACACCCTCGGCTAAAACCCCATTCGCCGGTCCGGAGGGTTGTGGATTATCATTGAAATATAAGGTAGCCACGACTCCGCCATTTGATCCTGCAGGAGCCATATGAAAATGGGCAAAAAGAACATCTTCAATATTCGCAGTAATCAGCTTGTAACGAATTTCGTCTTCGCTCTTTTTTATACGAACAATGGCCTGGCCGGCCCCTTTACTTAAAACAGCAGGTACCTCATTCGCCCCCTTTAAGGATGCATTGAATTGGTATCCATTGTTGGCGCGTGAGGTCGTTAAATTTAAATCTTCATTGGTGCTTTCGGTAGAACAACCAAGAAATAAGATCATGGCAATCGCCATAATGGAATACTTCAAATAGTTTTTTGCAATCATAATATTGGTGTTTTTGTGTTTCATAAACTGTAATATTATGGAAGAAAAGAGACAAGAAGCAGGTTTGATTATCCAGTCTGAAACGATTAATAATTAATTTATCCGGCCGTGACACTATAAAGTATCGTAACCTTTTTAATATAACAATTTAATCTTATAAATTCCTGAACCCGGGTCAGGATTACTTTAATTTTATATAGCTTTGTTGATAACCACACCAATTTAAGTTAAGATAAATGACCGACCTCGAAATTGCTTCACGTTCCAGGAAGAAGCACATTCAGACAATAATCGAAAATCTCAACCTCAATCTTGACCATATCGATCTTTATGGCAGATACAAGGCTAAAATCCCCCTTAGTTATATCAACAAGAATAAGGTGAAAAGCAACAATTTGATCCTTGTGACGGCAACCTCACCAACCCCGGCTGGTGAAGGAAAGACAACAATGTCGATAGGGTTGACCGAGGCCTTGAATCAATTAGGAAAACAAACGATTGTTGTGTTGAGGGAACCTTCGCTCGGACCCGTATTCGGAATAAAAGGCGGCGCCACCGGTGGCGGATATTCCCAGGTGCTTCCGCTTGAGGATATCAATCTTCATTTCACCGGTGATTTCGGAACCATAGAAAAGGCACATAACCTACTGTCGGCTGTAATCGATAATAACATTCAGAGTAAAACCAATAACCTGGGGATAGATCCCAGAACAGTGTGCTGGAAGCGTGTGGTCGATATGAATGACAGGGCGCTCAGGCATGTGGTGATCGGATTAGGGGGCACCGCCAACGGTGTTCCGCGGGAATCAGGCTTCGATATCACTGCGGCTTCAGAGATCATGGCTATCTTATGTTTATCAGATGATCTTAACGACCTTAAAGAGCGCTTAGGCAAGATCTTTATAGGTTTTACCTATAGCAAAAAACCCATTTTTGCCAGTGACCTCAAAGTGAATGGTGCCATGGCGGCACTTTTAAAAGAAGCGATTAAACCCAACCTTGTTCAGACGATAGAGGGAAACCCGGCAATTGTACATTGCGGCCCCTTTGCCAATATCGCACAGGGAACCAATTCGGTAGTTGCTACCAAAATGGGTATGAGCCTGTCTGATTATACCGTTACTGAAGCCGGTTTCGGGGCTGATCTTGGAGCAGAAAAATTCATGAACATAAAATGCCAGTCTGCGGGAATTGCGCCTAAGGCCATTGTGCTGAACACCACCATTAGAGCACTTAAATATCACGGCGGAATCGATCTCAAATCCCTGAAGCAGCCCAATGCCGTTGCGGTAAAACAGGGCCTGCCTAATCTGGAAAAGCATCTGGAAAATATCAGGCACTTTGGGATTAATCCGGTCATAGCCATCAATAAGTTTTCCTCCGATACAGAAGAGGAGATCGATGTTATTAAACAGTTTGCTGTCGAGAATAACGCAAGAGTATCCCTTGCTGAAGTTTGGGAAAAAGGAGGTGAAGGCGGACTCGATCTGGCCAGACAAGTATTGGCAAGTATTGAAGAAGATAATTCGAAATTCAAACCCTTATATGACTGGAAAACTGGTGTGGAAGAAAAGATCGCAACCATAGCCAAAAATATTTACGGAGCTGCCGATGTTGAGTATTCCGCCCTGGCGAGAAGAAACCTGAAGACCATTTCTGAACTTGGCCTAAATGATCTGCCTGTATGCATTGCAAAGACGCAAAAATCCTTATCAGATAATCCGAAACTACTAGGTAAACCAAGTGGATTCACGGTCAATATCCGTGAGATAGAGATAGCATCCGGAGCAGGATTCCTCATCCCCATTGCCGGAAATATCATGCGTATGCCTGGATTACCTTCGGTGCCGGCCTCTGAAAATATCACCATTGACAACGAGGGCAATATAAGCGGTTTGTTTTGATATTTAGATTTTTCCGTAACTTTCTAAAAGCTTGATTCTTATTAAACCAAATTGTCATGGCCACACGAAATTACGAGGGTATAAAATATGATACCTCTGGCAGCGATAAGATTATTGACGCCTTGACAGTCGAGGAGGCCTTACAGATCAATGTCAATGAAAGACCATTTACGGTGTCTATGAGAACCCCTGGTCATGATCGCAATTTGGTCCGAGGGCTTCTTCATTCCGAAGGGGTTATAAACGATCCGGCCTTCATTCCGGATAACATATTGAAAAAGGAAAACGAACATGGCGTGGTAACCATCGTTGATGTTAGTATTCCCGAAGAAAAAATAGGAGAAGGTTATTCCAATAGCAGGAGCCTGCTCTCGGTCTCTTCCTGTGGTATTTGTGGTAAGACTGAACTAAGCGATTTGAAGTTTATAGGAAAGACCATTGAACAACAGGAAAAATTAGATATTAATGCTGTACATAGTTTGTTTCAGAAGATGAACGCAGGCCAGTTCAATTTTATCGAGTCTGGAGGTGCGCATGCAGCTGCAGCATTTACCATTGATGGCGAACTCATAAGTTTGATGGAGGACATCGGTCGGCATAATGCCGTAGACAAGGTCGTTGGTGATCTCATTATAAGGCAGGAACTGGATACTGCAAGGATATTGACCGTTAGCGGCAGGATTTCCTATGAGATCGTGATAAAGTGCTTTAAGGCCCGAATCCCGTTTCTTGCCGCTGTTTCTGCTCCATCGTCCTTGGCTGTAGATTTTGCTAAGGAATTGGGCGTTACCCTGTTTGCCTTTTGCAGGGATGAGCGTGCCACATGTTATTCCCATCCCCATAGAACGAAGATGAATGATAATAGTGCTAAAGCCAGTTGATCTATGTCGGAAAATTTAAGTGAACTGCTCGGCAGAAAAGGGTTAAATGAGAATTTGTTTGACGAGTTGGGGAGACGGGCAAAGCCTTCGGGCACTCCTGAAAATAAGGATATGGAAGCCCTTGCGGAAAAATTCCTGATCGGTTCTGCCAATACTTATGGAACAGCGAGTTTCTATGATTTTTTAAAGCCGGACAACAAGGGGAAAAGCGTTTATGTTTGCAATGGTACAGCCTGTTTATGTGCCGGAACCCAAAATGAAGTCGTGGCGTCGCTGAAAGATCATTTTGCAGATTCTGAGATCGGCCATATGACTTGCCTTGGAAGATGCCATGAGAACAGTGCCTTTCATTATAATGGGAAGAATTATTCCGGATCGGCCTCAAAAAACCTGGATAAAATAATCGATTGCGATTCTCATCTTAACAAGGACGATTACCGGATCGGAAATAATGGACAGAGTATATTAACAGGCGATTTTACTTCGATAGATGACTATTATAAGCCTTTTTTGGAGGCATTAAAAAAGGACAGCACAAAAGTTCTTGAAGAAATTAAGATATCTAACTTGAGGGGCCGGGGTGGTGCGGGTTTCCCAATGGGATTAAAGCTGGAGTTTTGCAGGAATGAAGCCAGTGATACAAAGTTTATAATATGTAATGCCGATGAGGGCGATCCGGGAGCCTATTCCGATCGTTACCTGCTTGAAAAACAGCCGCATGCTGTTTTGTTCGGCATGCTTATTTCAGGCTATGTGACCGGTGCCTCACATGGCATACTGTATATAAGAGCCGAATATCCTGAGGCTGTTGAACTAATTCAGCAGGCTATTGATGATCTCAGTGAACAGGGCTTTACCGGTGAGAATATAAAAGGATGCGATTTTGATTTTGATTTTAAAATAATCCAGGCCCAGGGCTCCTATATCTGTGGAGAAGAAACAGCCTTGATCAATTCCATAGAAGGTCAAAGGCCAGAGGTCAGAGTCAGGCCGCCATACCCGGCACAAAAGGGTTTATTCAATAAACCTACGGTAGTCAATAATGTCGAAACCCTTGCCGCTCTTCATTTCATAATTGAGAATGGTGGAAAGGCATGGCGATCGATAGGAACTGAAAATTCATCGGGAACAAAATTGGTTTGCCTCGATAGTTTCTTCAATAATCCGGGATTATTCGAAATTGAAATGGGTACACCTCTCAAAACCGTTGTCTACAACTTAGGTGGTGGATTCCGTTCGCC
>JABDPL010000014.1 GCA_013042825.1 Flavobacteriaceae bacterium
TCAGGCCATATCGAATCGAGATAAAAAATCATCAAACCGGGAATTGGACGGAGATTTACTATGCCGATATTCAAATAGACAAGCCCCTGGATCAAAATATTTTTTCATTGAATTATCTGCAGTCAAAATAACGATAATGGGTGGCTATAAGAGCATAGTATTTTCATTTTTGTTTATAATTTGCCAGTCGACATTTTCTCAATTTCATAATGAGAAATTCAGCCTGGAAGGATATAACAAACCCCGATCGTATTATTTTCTGAAACAAATTGATGGTCTGTACGATTTTCAGAATGAATGGAAAACGGCCGTTGATTTTGATTGGAAGATAACACCTGAACTCAGCTTGATAAGCAATACAATTATCAATTTAAATACTTCGGAAGAGTCCAGGCGTTTCATCAATGTGAGGGATGCCTTTTTGAGATTTGGCAGGGGTAATATCGATCTTAGAGTTGGCAGGCAAATGATCGATTGGAGTTCACTCAGCGGATGGAGTCCGTCGGATATGCCCAACACATCCTATTACTATGATTTCATCGACACCGAAGATGAAGAGATTGGCAGATGGAGTTTTAAGGGAAGTTATTACATCGGCTCAACGGTTTTTAATTTAACTGTGATGCCCTTTTTCAGGCCATCGGAATTGTATTTTGTTAAAAACCGATGGATAAGCGTACCTGATGCCCTTGTTATAAATAATGCTCAGGTTCCGGCAATTTTTCAGGGTACTAAAAAGACTGTCGTATCAGATGAATTTCAATTTGGAGCCTCGGTGGATATTCCCATCGGACCAGCCCAGCTTAAACTTTTTTATTACCACGGCCTGAATGATATACCTGTTACGCGTGTAAATCCGCAGGCATTAACGGCTAATAATGAGATCGCATACGAGATTGAACGGATTTATCATCGCCTGCAACAATTCAGTATTCACAATACGGTCATCAGCGGTCAGTGGAACCTATGGTCGGAATTCAATTATACGCGAACCCGGATTGCCGATGAGGAAAATGCCATACGTCCTCATGAGTTCTATAACATTACCGCAGGTTTTGATCGCATGTTCGACATGAGTAACGAAAGCAGCTTATATGTTTTGATCCAGTATGTCTACGCCTTTAATAATGAGGGTGTTACTTATTCAAGCTCAGACCTGGATCATATTTTTAATAACGCTCTAATTGGTAAATTCGACTTTACCATCAACTATAATCTCGATTTGAATTTGAGATTTGCGTCTGAATTCAAGACTTCCGGTTATTATTTCAATCCCGAATTAATTTACAGATTGAGTCCATCATTCAGGCTGATGTTGCGTTCAGATATCTTATGGGGGTCGAGCAGCAGTTTTTTCGGCAACTACAGAGATAATACCAGGCTGGGCTTAACAGTTCAACACTATTTCTAATTCGTTTGCAATGACAACAAAAGCGCGGGAGACAATACAGATGAATGACGGTCAGGTCACGGCAGATGAGAAAATGTTGCAACACTTTTTTCCTCCGCAAGTGAAACTATTCGGGAACCTGGTCAACAAGCTCCATGATGTACACCCTGAGACCTCCTACAAACTCACGCTCTCTGCATTGTCTTTTTCCAACCGGAGAAAAATCAGGTTAAAGGATCAGGATTTTTATAATGCAGGTATCAAACGATCATATAGATTCAGAAATAAACAATTCAATACCTACAGCTATGGCATGGGAAAAGAGGTGATTCTCGTTCATGGTTGGGGGTCATTTGGTGCTCGCTGGAAGGGATACGTCAGCCGAATTGTCGAACTCGGATATAAAGCTGTGGTAATTGATGCACCCGCCCATGGAACATCGCCCGGACGTTTTCTCTCTATACCCGATTATATCAGTATTCTGATGCGAATTTTTAATGAGTGCCAGGACCTTTATGCTGTTGTAAGTCATTCCATTGGTGGAATTTGCAGTACCGTTGCTTTGAATCAAAGCATTCAGAGAAAGGGATGTAAGATGATCTATCTGAGTGCCTTTAATTCTTGTAAGACCATGCTGAATAAATTCTCTCGTTGCATTGGCATAAAACAGCAAGTAATTGAATGCATCGAGGAATGGATCCCGAAATATGCCGGTAATGAGCTATCCTATTTCAGCATTTCCAAGCATCTTAAAACCATGCAGGCTGAAATTATGCTTGTTTACGACAGGGAGGATTATATCGTGCCGTCAACCGAAGTACTGACCTTGTTAAATACTTACTCGGCCATAGAGTATATCCCGACATTCGGATTGGGTCACAATTTGAAATCGGAATGGGTGGCAGGCCGTGTACTCGACTTTATCAAAGGATAAAAATTCGTAACTTTCAATATGAGCCGATCCATTCTTACAATTGGAATACTGGTTTTAATGATGCTATCAGGCCCTTATTCAGGGGCTCAGATGAACCTGGATAACAATGTAGGTTTTCAGAGTACCAAAGAACTGGAAGATCATAAGATCATTACCATGGCCGAAGATGGCTTTGGGTTCATATATATCGCTACGAACAAGCAGATTTTCAGGTTTGACGGGATCGCACTCACTCCGCTTTGCTCCGGCACTTTTGTAGAAATCCTGACCCATGAAGCCGATAACTGCTTGTATTTTATTCACAGAAGAGGGATCTACAGGTTCAACTGGATAACAGGGAAAATCGAGGATATCAGAATTGAGAATGTCAATAATGTGACCGGCAACCTGCTATCGGCTGTTTTCCGTAATGATGATGAGCTATTGCTGGGCTATGATAACGGGCTGATCATATTTGATAAAAATAAGCTGACCCTATCATTCAAACCGATTACAAATAAACTGGGCACAAACACCACTTTCCTATCCCTTCTTATCGATGCCGAGAATCCGTCAAAACTATGGATGGGATCCAGGAGGGCGGGCTTATTCGAATACGATCTTGATGCGCATACGTACAAGCAGATTTATTTTGACAGGGTCCCAAAGGATCTTAAAGATGCTTCAAATACAATTACAGAGATATATCAATACGGAGAAAGGCTGTACCTGGGCACATGGTTTGGGGGCATTTTAAAGTTTATTCCCGGACCTGGCACTTATGAGCAGTTTTTTGTGCAACAATTTGAGGGCGAACAGGTTGAACGTGCTCAGGATCATATTCATAAAATATTGCCCTTGAGTGCTGACCGGCTGTACTTCAGTTCCACAAAAGGCGCCATGTTATATGATCTTAATGAAGATAGAGAATTAGTGCGTTTCAATTCAGATAATGGTATTCTTACTTACAGCAACGCGCCGCAGTTTGTCGATTCGAAGAACCGCTTATGGGTTGGTCGGGAACGGGGTATTCGATTGATCGATACCCTGCGTTCAAATGTCGAGGTATTGCGCAACCCTTATCGTGATAATGAAGGCTGGTATATCCCGAGAAAGGCCGTATTGGCCGATAATGACAGCATGATTTTGTTCTGTACCTTTTCGGGAAAAGGACTATATGTCTATGATCTAGAAAATAAGACATGGCAAGTCATACCACCTGAAGACCCACCGATAGACCAGCAATTTATAGGTTATGATTTAGAGACCGATGAAACAGGGGCATTTATATTGGAGCAATCTACATTGTACCGGTATAATTTTGGGGATAAGACCTTAAAACCTCTTCAGATAAAAAGGGATTCACTTTTGGGTGAATTGATCTACATGGTAAGGCCATCTCGGGACAAACTGATTATAATGACAAGATATGACGGTTTGCACGAGATTGATATTAATAGTGGAGATGTTAGTCCATATATACCTGAATTGTATAATTTATTTCCTGATCTGGCCAGCTATAGCGGAGACGAACTTCATTTAGACAACGATGGGAGATTATGGATGGCCTGGAAAAACCACCTGTTGGTAAAAATGATTGATGGTGAGATCTTGAATTTAAGTCCGCATTTAAACGATGGCGATGATATTCTGAATATCAATTTTATCACCGAGTCAGATAGATTTGTTTATGTGGCATTGCCATCAGGGGTATATGAAATCGATAAAACGCGATTCCCTGAGATAATTGTCAAAAAAATCTCAGATCGTGATTATGGTGTAATCGCTGTTGATAGAAGTGATAATCTTTGGTTTATTCGGGATGGGTTATTCAATCTTGAAAACGGGAAAACTTCGATTGTGGAATTCGGGATTAACGATGGATTGCATGATCCCGGCCGATACGGATATGAATATGTCAACACCTTGGGAAACGACATAATTGTTGGATCCAGGGGCCAATTTTCAATAATAAATCCAAATTTGATTCAAAAGAATAATGAAATACCGGATCCATATATTGACCGCATAACGATAAACGGACTGGATCATAAGACGGATTCAAGTTATTATGTGGTAAAATCGTTGAAATTAAACCCAAATGAAAATAACCTGACCATAGGATTTTCGGCATTGGCATTCACTAAACCTGAGTCTATTAAATTCAGGTATAAGCTGGAAGGAGCAGAAGAGAAGTGGAATGTGGTTCAGCCCAATCAGAGAAACGTAACCTACTCCAACTTAGATGGCGGACGTTACAATTTCATGCTTGAGGCATCTAATAACAATTTGATCTGGAGTGATACCAAAGCCCTTAAACTGGATATTGCCATTCCTTTTTACAAGAATAAATGGTTTCTTAGTTTCATATTACTTCTTGGCCTTTTTGTATTATTTACCCAATACCGAAGGCGATTGCTCAAGCTCAAAAAAGAAGCATATATCAGTGAACAATTATTGGGGCTTGAAAAGCAAGCCTTACGTGCGCAGATGAATCCCCATTTTGTTTTTAACGCCCTGAATTCTATTCAGCACCTGATAACCGAGGGTGAGGAGAAAAAGTCTATCCTATATTTGAATAAATTCAGCAAATTGCTCAGAGGCATTCTTGATAATTCACAATCCACCACGCATACACTAAGTCATGAACTTGAGATTCTCGATAATTATCTCGAGTTGGAGTTTCTCAGGCTTGGAGAACAGTTTACCTACCAGCTCAACGTTCCTGAATCCTTACATGATGAACGAATTGAAATGCAAGGATTGCTTTTTCAGCCATTTATTGAAAACGCCATTCACCATGGTCTGGCCCCGAAATCGGATGGTGGAAATCTCAAGGTTGAATTCGAGAATCATGAACATTATATCAGATGTATTATTGAAGATGATGGCATAGGACGGGCTAAAGCTCGCGAAATAGCATCAAAACGTCATCATAAATCAAGAGGTATTGGAATTGTTGAGAAGCGAATTAAATTGATGAGCAAATCTAATGATCCCGACGCCATAAAAATTATCGACCTGTATACTGAAAACGGAGAACCCAAAGGAACACGTGTCGAGTTAAAAATCCCCATCAATGGAACAACATGACATAAGGGCTATAATTGTAGATGATGAAATGCGCAGTCGCAGCTCCTTGCGAAACCTGTTGGAGAAATATGTACAACAGGTTGAGATCCTGGGTGAGGCCGGTGGAATAGAGGAAGCCATTGAAATGATAGACCGGTTTAAACCTAACCTGTTGTTCCTGGATATCCAACTGAAACAGGGGACCAGTTTTGAAATATTGCGGCGAATAAAACACAAGAACTATTTCGTCATTTTTATAACAGCTTATGACGAATATGCGATCAAAGCCTTTAAATTCAGTGCGATAGACTACCTGTTAAAGCCTATTAGCCTTGAGGAACTGATAGATGCCGTGAGTAAGGTTGAAAGATTGGACAGGCCCATTGAGAAAATTACCACCCAGAAAATAAACAACTTATTGTCATTTAATCGTTTGGATCCAACCATCACCATTCATACCGATCACTCTGTTGAATTTGTAAGAATATTTGATATTCT
>JABDPL010000015.1 GCA_013042825.1 Flavobacteriaceae bacterium
AGAATACCCTTCAGCTTAACAATGGTAATGGATCCTTCTCGGAGATCGCCTATTTCAGCGGCCTGTCAGCAACCGATTGGAGCTGGTCGGGACTGATGTTCGATATGGATAATGACGGCTACAGGGATATCTTTGTGACCAATGGGATCAATCATGACCTGACCGATCTTGATTTTGTCGATTTCTTTGCCAATGAGATCATCCAGGACATGGCGCTGACCGGAAGAAAGGAAGCCATCGATTCGATTATCGATAAAATGCCTGTTGTCCCGATCCCGAATTATGCCTTTAGGAATAACCACGACCTGACTTTCGACAATATGGCCGAGGAATGGGGGCTGGGCGTTCCCAGCATGTCGAATGGTGCAGCCTACGGAGACCTTGATAATGACGGTGATCTTGACCTGGTCATCAACAATGTAAATGCCGAAGCTTCTGTTTATCGAAACAATACCCGGGAACAAACCGATAATAACTTTATCAAACTAAAATTCAAAGGGGTTGGTAAGAATCCTTATGCTGTTGGCACAAGAATCAAAATGTATTATGGTGATCATATAGTTATGCAGGAGCTCATCCCGTCACGGGGGTTCCAATCCTCCATGGAGTATGGCATGACCATAGGTATGGGATCAGACGATAAGATCGACTCCCTTCATGTGATTTGGCCGGATAATCGGTTTTCAAGGCTTGAGAATCTAGAAGTAAATCAAACACTCACCTTGAATCAGGAAGATGCCGTGGGTATTTATAAACCAAAGCAATCAGAATCTGATGAATCATTGCTGGATGAAATACCAAATGAACGCCTGATCGCTCATGTTGAGAATCCATATAATGATTTCGACTATGAAGGCTTGATACATAAGTTATTATCGCAGGAAGGGCCTGCTCTCGCCATAGGTGATGTGAACGGAGACGGACACGAAGATATATTTGTAGGTGCTGCAGCCGGACAGGCCTCGGCCATTTATCTACACCAGGGTAATGGTAAAATACGCCCCTTTATTTCCCCGGTGTTTAATGACGACCTGATATATGAAGATACCGCTGCCGATCTGTTTGATGCTGATCAGGATGGTGATCTCGACCTATTGGTGGGATCCGGTGGAAATGAGGTCGGAAATGAACGCTTTATGAAAAACAGACTTTATATCAACGACGGAAGCGGTCGTTTTACGCGATCAACTCAGGAATTGCCTTCAACCCAGCATAACACGGCTGTTGTAGCGGCGTCAGATTTTGATGATGACGGGGATATGGATGTGTTTCTAGGTTCAAGAAGCGTTGTTGGCGTCTATGGTGTAGACCCCTCACATATGTTCCTGGAAAATTCAGGTGATGGTACTTTCCGCGATGCTACGGAACGAATCGCTTATGATCTGAAGGATGCAGGAATGATCACCTCCGGGCAATGGGTTGACATGAATGGGGATGACCGGGACGACCTCGTAACCGTATCTGAATGGGGTACGCCAATGATATTTTTGAACAATGGCCGAAGGCTGGTAAAATGGGATTGTGATCTCGATCAATTCACCGGATGGTGGAATATCGTCGAAGCCGCCGACCTCGACAATGATGGCGATATGGATCTGGTGCTGGGGAATCAGGGTAAGAATATCCATTATCAACCCGATGTGGATCGCCCAATGCGGATGTGGATCAACGATTTCGACAACAACGGCACCATTGAACAGATCATGACGCAAACCATTGAAGGCAAAGACTATCCCTTACATCAGAAACGGGAAATTCTAACCCAAATGGTGTCCTTAAAAAAACAAAATCTCAAGGCTTCAGAATATGCGAAAAAGACTATTCAGGATCTTTTTGCAGAAGAGATCATATCGAATACCATCATGAAAGAGGTTCGCTATTCCGGTTCTGTTATAGCCATTAATGATGGAAGCGGAAGTTTCTCGATCAAAGAACTGCCCTCACGTGCACAATTGTCTTGCCTGTGCGGTATTGCCTGTACTGACATCAATAACGATGGAAATCTCGACCTTATTATGGGCGGAAATAACTACGAATTCAAACCACAATATTCCAGGCTGGATGCCAACTACGGAACCGTGTTGCTAAATGATGGTGATATGAATTTCGAATGGAAGGACTATGACGATAGCGGGTTCTTTATAAAAGGCGAGATCAAGCATCTTAAAACCTTCAGGGACCGCGATGGTAACGCCTTTATTTTCTCGGCTATCAATAATGAAAAACCCAAGATCTACAAGGTAAATGAATAGGTATATTGTCTTGTTAATCTCAAGTCTGCTGGTTCTTTCCTGCAGCAAATCCGAAGGGCGTTTGTTCAAGTCACTGCCTTCGCAACAGACGGGCATAGATTTTATTAATGAAATTAAGGAAACGCAGGACCTTAATATTCTTGATTATCTGTATTTCTACAACGGAGGCGGTGTGGCCATAGGCGATGTAAATAATGACGGTCTGCCTGATATATTCCTCAGCGCTAACCAGAGATCCAACAAGCTCTATCTCAATAAGGGGGATTTGAAGTTTGAGGATATCTCGGTTACTGCAGGAATTGAAGGAAAAAGCGACTGGAATACAGGGGCTATGATGATCGATATCAATCATGATGGCTTTCTCGATATTTATGTGAATGCCGTTGTCGGTATTAATGGCTTTGACGGACATAACGAACTCTTTATCAATAATCAGGATAACACATTTACCGAGCGCTCAGCCGATTATAAGCTCGATCTTGATACTTACAGTTCTTCTACGGCCTTTATGGATTACGACAAGGATGGTGACCTCGACCTTTTCATCCTGAATCATGCTGTTCATACGCAAAAGTCCTTTGGGAATGCTTCCCTGAGAAATGAAAGGAACTACGAGACCGGAGATCGGTTACTTCGGAATGATGATGGCGTATTTACCGATGTAAGTGAGGAAGCCGGTATATTTGGCGGAATTAACGGTTATGGTTTAGGCGTTGCCGTCTCCGATTTTAATCATGACGGTTATCCCGATATCTACGTTGGCAATGATTTTCATGAAGATGATTACTACTATTTGAACCGTGGGGACGGTACATTCAGGGAATCCCTTAAAGAATACTTCGGACATACCTCGCGCTTCTCAATGGGTAACGACGTAGCCGATATCAATCATGACGGTTGGCCCGACCTCATATCCCTGGATATGCTTCCGGAGGATGAAACCGTACTTAAATCCTCGGAAGGGGATGACAATATCCAAACCCTTAAAATGCGTACCGAACGCTATGGCTATCACTACCAGTATACCCGAAACATGCTTTTCATAAACCAGGGGGATCACGCTTATATGGAGACAGCCTTACTCAGTGGTGTGGCGGCAACCGACTGGAGCTGGAGTGCCCTGATCGAAGATTTTAATCAGGATGGCGAACAAGACATTTTCATTTCCAATGGAATTCCTAAGCGTCCCAATGACCTCGATTTCATAAGGTTTGCTTCAAGTGATAAAATCCAGAATAAGATCAACGAAACCAAATTGGTAGACCGGGAAGCGCTCGATCTTATGCCGCATGGAAAAGTGCATAATTATGTATTCCAAGGAACAAACGATCTGAAATTTATCAACAGGTCGGGCGATTGGATCGAGAATGACACCCTGGTATCAGGGGCAACAGCTTATGCTGATCTCGATAAGGACGGTGACCTGGATCTGGTTATTAATAACCTGAATTCTGAAGCAACTGTACTTGAAAATACGACAGGTGCCTCCGGATATCTCAATCTCCGGTTTGATTTTTCACAGAAGAATCCCTTCGGAATCGGTACAAAAGTGTATGCATACCACAACGGTAAATTACAATATAAAGAACTCTATTCGGTAAGGGGCTTTCAGGCGAGTTCTGAGCCCATGCTGCATTTCGGATTTGCGAATGCAGAGGGCATAGATTCACTTAGGATCGTCTGGCCAGACAACACCTGCCAACTGCTAACCGGTTTGAGAACAAACCAGGCATTGCTTATAAAACCTGAAAATAACAAAGCTGTCGATCTTGAACAATTTCGCCGGGAGGAGCAGCCGCTTTTTGAACTTGTGCCTGACAATTTGGGTATTGATTTTACACATATCGAAGACCGGTATTTAGATTTTAACCGGCAGAAGCTTATCCCCTACCAGGTGTCGACTCTCGGACCGGCTTTTGCCAAAGGTGATCTTAGCGGCGATGGACTGGATGATCTTTTCTTTGGCGGTTCGAAATTTGAATCTTCACGTGTTTATATTCAGCGCGGTGCCGGTTTTGAAGAGGAAATTTTTCCCGAGGTAAAAGCCGATTCAATCAAGGAAGACGTCTCTGCCGTCATTGCCGATCTAAACAACGACGGTAAAAACGACTTGTTCATTGGTTCGGGAGGGGCAGATTTCTTTGGAAATCGACCACCTTTACTCGATTCTTACTTTATCAGCTCAGACAGCTCCTTCGTAAAATCGGAAATCCCGGATCAATTCCATAACGCCTCAGTGGTTCGTGTAAACGACTTTGATAAAGACGGGGATATGGATTTGTTCATCGGTAATCACATGATCACCAACGACTATGGAAAAATACCGCAGTCCTATATTTTGATCAACGATAGTGGAGAATTGAAAGTTTCTGCCGAAAATGTTTTGGGAGAAGCCGGGATGATAACCGATGCCATCTGGTCTGATTATGACCAGGATGGTGATTCCGATCTTATTGTTGTGGGTGAATGGATGGCCCCGGTTTTCTATAATAACAATGATGGAAAGCTAGAGTTGAGTACGGTTAAGCTTAACGCGCTTAACGGCCTTTGGAACGACATCATCGAATTCGATATGGAAGGCGATGGTGATCCGGATTACCTGTTGGCGAACTGGGGAACCAACTCAAAGTTCCGAGCCTCAGCCGAACAACCCTTGAAAATGTACTATTCCGATTTCGATGGGAACGGGCAGACTGAAACAGTTGTCGCTAATAACTATCAGGGGAAATATTACCCGGTCTTAGGGCTTGATGAACTGGGCTCACAAATGATAAACCTGAGGAAAAAATTCACATCCTACAGGGATTTTGCCGGGAAATCACTAGAGATGATCTTTGATAAATCAGCTCTTGAGTCGGCCGTGGTTTTGGAAGTTCATACCCTCGAATCGGGTTATCTCAGGAATGATGGTGGAGCTTTCAGTTTTGTTCCGCTTCCAAGTGAACTTCAAGTCTCCCCCATACAGGATTTTGTGATGTACGATTTTGACAAGGACGGTTCCCAGGAGGTATTGGCCGGTGGAAATTTCTTCGGAGTAACACCCTATCATGGCCGATTCGATTCATTCCCCGGAGCGCTTATAAAAAACGATGGTTCAATTGTTTCCGGAAATCGCCTGGGGCTTGATCTTACACAGAAATCTGTAAGGCATTTGAGCATATTGGAATTTAATGAACAAACCTATTTATTGGTTACCTTTAACGACGATAAAGTACAGGTGTATAAGATTAATGATTTAAAATAAATTGTATGAAACGTATTCTTGCCTGCATGCTGCTTTTATCAGCTTTGTCCTGCCAGAATGACGAGCCCATCGTAATCGGATCCGATGATTTCTTCGGAAGCGTTGATAAGGTTACAGAGATCATGGTGCACGATATTTTCTCACCACCGGTGGCAAGCCGTATTTATGTTTATCCGAATATTGCGGCATATGAGATCCTTGCGGTGAATTCTGACGACTACAACTCATTAAACGGTCAGATAGAATCGCTTCCAAGAATTCCTGCCGCCGATGACCCGGATGTGAACCTGAGGTTGGCGGCCGTAATTGCGCATATGGATGTAAGCCGTCGGCTGATCTTTTCCGAAGAAATGATGGAAAGCTACAGGGATGAAAAATATAAGACCTGGAAGGATCAGAATTCAAAAGAATTTGAAGCTTCTAAGGCCTATGGCCTTTTGATTGCCGATAAGATCGCCGAATGGTTTGATGGTGATTTTTATAAGGAAACCCGTACTATGCCTAAGTTTACGGTAAATACCGATGAGGTTTACCGCTGGCAACCCACCCCTCCAGCTTATATGGACGGTATTGAGCCGGCCTGGAATAAGATCCGTCCAATGGTTCTTGACTCTGCAGCCCAATTTATGCCCGTGACCCACCCGGAGTTTTCCATGGAACCGGGAACGAAATTTCATGAAGAGCTTATGGAGGTGTATGAGGTTAGTAATAAAATCACTGAAAAAGGTGACGATTCGGAAGAGATCGAGATCGCGCAATTCTGGGACTGTAATCCATATGTTTCCGTGACCCGTGGCCATCTGATGTTCGCCACTAAAAAGATCACACCTGGCGCACATTGGATCGGGATCAGTAAAATTGCCTGTGATACTAGTAATTCCGATTTCGAAGACACGGTTTTTGCCATGACAAAGACATCTATCGCCATCTTTGACGGCTTTATCAGTTGTTGGGATGAAAAATACCGAAGCAATCTTGTGAGGCCTGAAACCCTGATAAACAACTATATTGACGATCAGTGGGAGCCTATTTTACAAACACCTCCCTTTCCTGAATATCCTAGCGGACATTCGGTTGTCTCTGGTGCAGCTTCAATTGTACTGACTTCGATCTTTGGCGAGAATTTCAGTTTCGACGATGATACTGAGCAGCCCTACGGCTTGCCGATCAGGTCCTTCCCTTCGTTTAAGGCCGCAGCCATGGAAGCGGCTATCAGCCGTTTATATGGTGGCATTCATTATAAAGCTGCCATTGATAACGGGGTAGACCAGGGATTCAAGATTGGGGAACTCGTAGCTTCATCTTTAAAAATGAAGAACTGATATGAGGAGTAGACGAAGGTTTTTTTTACTAACTGCTCTTGTACTGCTGGCGGTTCTTTGTTGGTATCTCTTCCTAAAAGGTTATAATTACAAAATACGGTTTAAAACCCCGCATGCACCCGGAACAGTTTACTCCTCCCTATATAACCTTCAAACCTGGAATACCGAAGATTTTGATTCGGTGGCCCTGGCCAACTCCCGGCCATTTGAAGAATTGACCCACCATCTTTTCATCAATGATTCTTCTTTTTCCATCAACTGGAAAATCAAACGGCTTGATGATTCCCTTACACAGGTTACTGCTTTGGCGAAGGACCTAAAAAACCCTTTCATACAGAACCTGGCTGTGCCTTTTCAAAAAAATGCATTTGTCAACCGAAGTATCAGAACCACCCAGGATCAAATGAACGGACTGTTTGTTCACCAGAAGGATTATAAGGTTCAGTTATCAGGAAATGAGGCTGTAACGATTCCGTCGCAGTTCTGCGCTTATGTCACGCTTGAATCGAAGATCTATGAGAAGGGGAACAACATGATCAGCAATATCGGGTTGATCATGAACTACATAAAATCGAATGAAATACCGCTTACAGGAGATCCCTTCCTGCAGGTGTCTTCATGGAATCCCCGGGAAGAAACTATCGTCTATGACTTCTGCTTTCCTATTAAAAAGCCAGATTTGCTGCCAGAGACCAAAACGATTAATTTTAAACATACCGAGGAATTTAAAGGTTTAAAAGCTATATTTAATGGGAATTACAGGCTAACCGACCGTGCCTGGTATGAATTGATCGATCATGCTCAAAGTCTTGGAGTGGATTTTGAGATGAGGCCGTTTGAGATTTACAGGAACGATCCACATTCGGGAGGAAATGAACTGGAATGGGTGGCAGAGGTCTATTTGCCTGTTAAAGAATAAATTAAGCCCCTTTAGATTTTATGATTCGTATTGTTCGAGAAACATTCGGGCGATATAACCATATAATTCTCTTTTATGATCAAAAAACCACGGCTCTCCTTTTGGCAGATCTGGAATATGAATGTTGGATTCTTCGGGATTCAGTTCAGTTTCGGACTTCAGCAAACAGCGATAAATCCGATTTTTTCATTTCTTGGTGCTCATCATGACGAGCTTCCGTTGTTAAACCTGGCCGGACCTGTCACGGGGCTGCTCATACAACCGCTTATCGGGGCCATTTCAGATAAGACCTGGTCGCCTAAATGGGGTGGAAGGCGAAAACCTTTCTTCCTCATCGGTGCAATAATAGCCAGTCTTTGTTTATTCGCTTTCCCGTTTAGTCCGGAGCTTTGGTTTGCCGTTGGACTATTGTGGTTACTCGATGCCGGAAACAATACCGCTATGGAGCCTTACCGGGCATTCGTAGGGGATAAATTACCCGATGATCAGCTCACCTTTGGTTACCAGATGCAGAGCTTGTTCGTTGGGGCCGGGATAACCCTTGCCAATTTCTCCCTCTTCCTTTTCCAGGATTGGTTCAGCGTACCGGTTGAGGCAGGTGGCTTATGCGGCGTTGGGGAAGATGTTGTTACTGCAATTCCCAGGTGGGTTTACTATTCATTCTTCCTCGGGGCCTTTGCTTCAATAGGAACCGTGCTTTGGTCGGTTTGGAAAACGCCTGAAATTCCTCCTTCAGACGAAGAGCTTAAAGAGATAAGGGAGTTCAATAAGGATAAGCCAAACGGCTTTATTCAGATCATGTCGGTGATAATTGTATTACTAACCTTGCCGATAGCGGTTGGATTCATTATTGCGCCTTTCATTCCGGGTTTACTTGAGAATTACAACTTACTGGTGATCGTGATCCTGGTTTTAACCCTGATCTGGGTTCGATTCCTTTACAAACTCATTAAAAACAATCCCGATAATCCCAGGATAAAGAGAATCGGGGATCTTTTGGCGCCCTTCATCGAGACAACTGAGGCTATTACAGATATGCCGAAACTCATGTGGGTACTCTCAGGTGTTTACTTCTTCCAGTGGTATGCTTTGTTCTGTTACTGGCAGTTTATCACGCCTATGCTGCGATCGAGTTTATACGGTATTTCCAATGGTGATACCGAAAGGTTCGAAGGCATCATGGAAGCCTGCAATTCCGGTGCAGAGATCAGTTCTGTTGATATGTCATTTGCTGAAAATATTCAGAGCTTAAGCGAACAGGCTCTGGCGCAAACCGGTTTGATGAACGGGACGTACAATTTTGTCACCATGATTACCGCCCTGGCCCTTGTTCCATTAGCAAGGCGCATTTCATCTAAATGGGTCTATGTGTTGGCTCTCGTAGGAACGGCAGTGGCTATGTTATCTATGCCATTTATAAAGGACGAATATATATTGCTGGCGCCCATGATCCTGTTCGGAATAGGCTGGGCAGCCATGATGGGTATACCCTATTCCATGGTTTCCAAAGTTATTCCCGAGGAAAGGCGTGGGGTTTATATGGGAATTGTGAATATGATGATCGTGATCCCGATGTTGATACAAACGGTTTCATTCGGGCCCGTAGTAAAACATCTGTTGAATAATAGTGCAGTTAATGCAATTCTTTTCGGGGGCGTATTTTTTATCATTGCGTCTGTCCTGGCGATCAGGCTTAAGGTATCTAAAGATGAAAACTAAATTATGAAGCATTTAAACCTAAAGATCTCTCTGTTCCTTATTTATTTTGTTTTCGCGGCATTGCTTAACAGTGTCGGGATACTGGTTGAACGCTCTCAGGAGGTCTATGGTGTGCTAAAGGAAGACGCTGCAATATTAGAGCCCTTTAAGGATCTCTCGATCGCATTTGTGTCTTTCATTATCGGTTCTTTCCTGCCTAAACTCGGCTATAAACGCGGTATGCTCCTGAGTTTGGCAGTGGTATTTCTCGGGTGCATCGGCATGTACTTCGGAAATTCGTTCTGGGCCGTCAAGATATTGTTTGCCTCTGTGGGTATGAGCTTTGCTGTTGTTAAGGTTGCCGTTTATGCGCTTATCGGATTTGTAACCGATTCCAAGAAATCACATAGCCAGCTCATGAGTATGATTGAAACAGTCTTTATGGTGGGGATCATTTTCATGTATGTGGTATTTCCTTTGTTCTTTGATGAACATGACGAAAATGCCTGGTTGCGGGGCTATTTACTAATGGCGGTTATTATCGCTATTTCGTTTTTCATAATCCTGTTCTCCAAATTTGATATTCAGGTAGAAACCTCAAGCAATTCCATGGTTGAGGATTTTAAGGCCATGATCAAACTCTTTCTGAATCCCCTGATCTGGACCTTTGCCGTTTTTGCATTTTTCTATGTCATGACAGAACAGGGCATAATGACCTGGTTGCCCACATTCAATAAAGAAACCCTGAACCTGGTTCCAAAACTGGCCACGCAAATGGCTGTTATTTTGATGATCTCATATGCCGTTGGACGGTTCCTTACCGGGATCATCGTTAAGCGTATTAAGTGGATCTATATCTCCCTGTTCGGGCTGTTTGCCGCTGCTGCACTGGTTCTTATCGTGCTTCCCATGGCGAAGAATGTAAGCGTAACCGAGATAAGCACAATGGCAGAATTACCTTTGGTCTCCTACCTATTCCCTATGATAGGACTGTTTTTAGCACCTTTATATCCTTTGGTGAGTTCTACTATTCTGTCTGGAGTTGATAAGGACCAGCATAGCCCACTTGCCGGAATCCTGGTGTTCTTCTCTGCCGTTGGCGGAACATCCGGGTCTTTGATCATCGGCTATATGT
>JABDPL010000022.1 GCA_013042825.1 Flavobacteriaceae bacterium
CGAAGGCTGAAAAAGTAGTGAAGCCCCCACAAAAACCGGCAACCAGAAACAACAGCGTATCATCCGATAGTTTACTTTTTTCAAGAATCCACCCAAAAGCCAGTCCGATAACCAGGCTTCCGATAAGGTTTACGGTAAATGTACCCCAGGGGAAGGCCGGGGAGGCCGCATTCATGCTTCGGCCGATCAAAAAACGCAATACACTGCCCAATCCGCCGCCAAGAAATACCAGTACCGCTGCTTTCATAAAGAATTATTGGTCTTTTATCGGTATAAGGATCTCCGTTCGCCAGTTGGCGGGATTCGGAAATTGCCCGGGATCGTTGGTATAAATTTCAAATGGTTTAACATCAGAAGGAACCAGGTTATTTTCGGCCATATGGGTATTCGCTTGTTTCCAGGCTTTCTGAAGATTTTTATAATCTCCCAGAAGAACGGTTTTAAGAACTTTCGTCTTTGGAATATATCCACACTGAATATCGCTTCCCGCAGCAACATCGATTTTTTCAGTAACCGGAATGCCATTACTCATAATAACAGTCCCGTCTTCAGCCTTCATATCATGGTATACGGTAAGTGGCATCCCTGCCATCTGAATGGTATTAGCACCAATGTACATCATCAGGCTACCATAATTTTCAGCCATTTTCTGTGATATGTTCGAATTGTCCGCATTGGTTGTTTTATAGAGGTAGAAACCTCCCCCATATTCCTTTATACCTTCAATTGTAATCTCATATTTCTTCATGCTTTCCACGATGAGGCTGTCTAATTTCTCAAGACCGCGCTCAAAATCAGGGCCCATCATATTGTCGAAACCGCCTGACATAACAGAAAAAGCCTTGAGCATAAAGGGAACATTGTCACTGCTCATTTTCCAGCTTACTTCGGTTTTACCGGATTCCTGTGGGGTGAAACTCCAGTTGACCTTAGAGGGGGCGAAATCGGCGAACTGCATTTCCTGTTCAATCGATTCGTTTACTACCACGGCCAGGGTTTTCATTGTTCCCACACCATCCTTGTCCTCCCATGAATAGCTTCCGCCAACACCACGGGTTTGTTCTGGATAGGTGATCTTCAGGTCGGGATCCTTCTCAACCCAGGATGACCATGCAGCCCAGTTCTTATAATCGATCACATTATCATAGATTACGGCAGCAGGTGCCTCAATGTTGCGCGATCGCGCCACTTCATAGCTGTTCGGTTGAACGCCGATATAAATAGCCAGGCCTATAACAATGATCAGAATGATGAATATCAGGTACTTTAGGGTTTTCATTGAATCTCAGGATTAGGTTGATGACATTCAAATATACGGAATTCATCATTTCACCACCTCTGAAATACCTCTATTTCCCACAAAAAATATGCGCTTCCGCCTGAGGAAAATTCAGGAAATAATAGTAATTTCGAAGACTTATCAAAACTATTTACCAAATGAGATTTAAAGTTGCATTCGCCGCATTATTTGTGGCATTATCCCTATGGTCATGTAAACAGGAACCCGAGGTCAAAACGGGATTCGAGCAGGAATTTGTTGAGTTGAACGAAAATGAGTTTCCGTATCTCCTCGAGCAGTTTGCCGACCTTAAGATTTTAAGATATCAGATCCCCGGATGGGACGATCTATCTCTGAAAGAACAAAAGCTTGTGTTTTATCTCACCCAGGCCGGACTGGCAGGGCGTGATATTATGTACGATCAGAATTACAGGCACAACCTCAAGATCCGAAAGGCCCTTGAATCGGTTTATCTTAATTATGATGGTGATCGCGAATCGGATGATTGGAAAGCATTCGAGGTTTATTTGAAACGGATCTGGTTCAGCAATGGTATACACCATCACTATAGCAATGCCAAGATGAAGCCTGATTTTGATGCGTCTTACCTGACCGAATTGATGGAAGCTACAGCAACAACACTTGAGCAGGAAGCTTTTGATATGATATTCAACGATGCGGATGCCAAAAAGGTTAACAAGGCCAAAGATGTGGATAACGTTTTACTATCGGCTGTGAATTTCTACGGTCCTGATGTGACGACAGATGATGTTCAGAATTTTTATGCAGAGATGAAATCACCTGATCCCAACAGGCCATTGTCCTTCGGACTCAATTCCAAGTTGGTCAAAGAAAACGGTGAGTTAAAAGAACTGGTATATAAATCAGGCGGGCTTTATGGAGAGGCCCTGGATGAGATCATAAAATGGCTTGAACTGGCTAAAGGTGTTGCCGAGAATGAAGCCCAGGGGAACGCCCTCGGTTTGCTTGTCGAATACTACAGGACCGGCGATCTTCAGACCTGGGATGATTATAACGTAGCATGGACAGCCGCTACGGAAGGCAATATCGATTACATCAACGGTTTTGTAGAGGTGTATAATGACCCGGTAGGTTATCGCGGAAGTTTTGAGATGATCGTGCAGATGAAAGATTTCGACATGTCGAAGAAAATGGCTGTGCTTTCGGAAAATGCCCAGTGGTTTGAGGACAATTCATCAATAATGGATGCTCATAAAAAGAAAGATGTAGTTGGTATAAGCTATAAAACAGTGAACGTAGCCGGTGAGGCCGGTGATGCATCACCGAGTACACCCATTGGGGTGAATCTGCCTAATGCCAATTGGATCAGGAAAGAGGTTGGTAGCAAGTCGGTTTCTCTTGGAAATATCGTTCAGTCCTACAACAATTCAGGGTCGGAAGGGCGTTTGCGTGAATTTGTACATGATGATGAAGAATTTATGCTGGAGAAGGCCCATGGTCAGTTAGCTGATAAACTACACACCGCCCTTCACGAGGTAATAGGCCATGCATCCGGTCAGATCAATCCTGGTGTTGGGGAGACGAAGGAAACACTGAAAAATTATTCATCTACTCTTGAAGAGGGCCGGGCAGATCTTGTCGCACTGTATTATTTATATGGCACGAAGTTAAAGGAGCTTGGACTTGTAGAAGACTGGGAAGCTGTTGGCAAAGCTGCCTATGACGGGTACATTCGAAACGGATTAATGACCCAGTTGATCCGATTGGAATTAGGAGATGATGTTGAACAGGCTCATATGCGAAATCGCCAGTGGGTGAGCGCCTGGGTGTTTGATAAGGGACAGGCCGATAATGTGATCGAGAAAGTGACACGCGATGGTAAGACCTATTACAACATTAACGATTATGGCAAACTCCGGGAATTATTCGGGCAATTGCTTCGGGAGACCCAGCGTATAAAGTCTGAAGGCGACTTTGAAGCCTGCCAGGCCCTAGTGGAAGGCTATGGCGTTAAGGTTGACCAGGAGTTGCATGCCGAGATCCTTGAACGCAACGAGCAGTTTACTTCTGCCCCTTATGGCGGATTTGTGAACCCGGTGTTGGTGCCTGTGACTGATGATGCAGGGGAGATCACTGCTATAGAGGTCAAGCACCCAAAAAGCTTTGCAAACCAGATGTTGAGCTATTCAGCACAGTATGGCCATCTATCAAAGGGAAACTAGACATTACCAACCGATTAATAATAAAGACAGGAATCATTAAGGTTCCTGTTTTTTGTTTCCTTAATATTTACCCCAGGAAGAATTTGATAGAGGCGATCATCAATAAAAAGGAGATAAAAACAATAAGCACCCAGATACTGCCGCGATAATATTTGTTATGCAGTTTCTTGTCCTTACGGTAGGCATAGATCATGGCGATAAAGAATGCAATAGCGAATAATATTGCAAAGATCAGTTGGCCCTTAGTAAACATATTTGCTTATTTTTAATCTTCGATTTTTAGAAGCACGAATTTACGACAAAAATGCCAACTGCAATAGTTTTTGGAGCAACATCGGGTATAGGACGAGAACTGGCTGAATTCCTGATTAAAGATGGGTATACGGTTGGTGTCACTGGCCGCCGTGAATCCTTGCTTAATGAATTGCAAGTTGAGTTCAGGAAAAAGGTTGTTCCTGAGGTTCTTGATGTGCAGTACCTTGATAAAACCACTTTGGTTTTTGATAGATTAAAGTCGGCCCTGGGACCTATCGACCTTGTCATCCATGCAGCTGGTATCGGTTATGAGAATCCGGAACTCAACTGGGAGGAGGAGCATGATACGATCCAGACCAACGTCCTCTCAGCAACCTTGATCTATGATCTGAGTTTTCATTTGTTCAAAGAGCAGGGGTATGGTCACCTGGTTTCCATTTCCTCGATCGCCTCCCTTAGAGGCAATCGGCATTCACCGGCCTACTTTGCCTCCAAGGCCTACCAGGTAAATTACCTGGAGTCACTGTATTTCAAGGCCAAGGAGATCAAGGGCGGAAAGGTCTTTGTCACCGATATCCGACCGGGTTATGTTGACACGCGAATGGCCCTTGGGAATGATAAGTTCTGGATGTCGACCCTGGAAAAAGCGAGTAAACAGATTTACAGAGCCATAAAAAAGAAAAAACGAAGAGCTTATATCACCCGCCGCTGGCTGCTGATCTCCTGGGTACTGAAAATTGTTCCCTCCTGGCTCATCAAAAAAGTCATGTAATTTTACTAACAACCCTGCCTGATCGGCCGCGCCTCGCGGGCAGGCAGGTAACAACTAACAACTAACCACTAATGACTTAGAATAAATATTAATATGAACATGAACAACCGGTTCCTAGTACCTAGTACCTAATAACTAATATTAAACACCTAAAATCATGCAAGACAAAATAAAAGCCGTGCAAGCATTCCATGAAGCCTTTAAACTCGGATATAGCCATTCACCGGTTGCTAATCTTGGCACCGATAAGAATATGC
>JABDPL010000023.1 GCA_013042825.1 Flavobacteriaceae bacterium
AACTTTCAGGAGAATACTTTTGAAGAGACATCAGAAGGAAGGACCATATGGGCCAGTAAAAATGAGTTTATACCATCGTCATTCGCTTTACGGATCATGACAATTTTAATGCCCCGTGCTTTTAAAAAACAAACCAGAAGATACCTTATTGACTTCAAGAATTTTGCCGAACGCGGCACTTCGGTAGCTAATAAGAATTAAGGCAACAGACTATTTTCTGGAATAATTTGGTGCCTCTTTGGTGATCATAACATTATGTGGGTGGCTCTCGCTGATTCCTGAAGCGGTTACTTTCACAAAACGCGCCTGCTCCTTTAAGGCCTGAATATCTTTTGAACCACAATAGCCCATTCCTGCGCGCAGACCTCCAACGAATTGATGAATGCTCTCATAGAGTTCGCCCTTAAACGGTACTCGTCCTACAATTCCCTCAGGAACAAGTTTTTTTATGTCATCCTCCACATCCTGAAAATACCGGTCCTTGCTGCCCTGTTTCATAGCCTCTACGCTGCCCATACCGCGATAGGATTTAAATTTCCTTCCTTCATAAATTATGGTCTCGCCCGGTGATTCGTGGGTTCCCGCCAACAATGATCCCAGCATTACGCTATCGGCTCCGGCCGCAATGGCTTTGGGAATATCCCCGGTATACCGGATACCACCATCTGCTATCACGGGCACACCTGAATCCTTGAGCGCGTGAGACACCTCCATTACCGCCGATAATTGCGGATAGCCCACACCAGCTATGACCCTGGTCGTGCAGATCGATCCCGGGCCAATTCCCACTTTTACCGCATCGGCTCCTGCTTCAACAAGGAAACGGGCTGCTTCAGCGGTTGCGATATTCCCTACAACAACATCGAGATCCGGAAAATGAGTTTTAAGTTCTTTTAAAATGCTTACAACCCCCTGGGTGTGTCCATGAGCTGTATCGACAACCACCGCATCAACACCCGCTTTAACCAAGGCTCTCGCTCTTTCAAGAACATCCGGAGTTACTCCAACGGCAGCTGCCACACACAAACGACCATACTGGTCTTTATTTGCCATTGGCTTTTGGGTTAATTTGGTAATGTCCCTGAAAGTGATCAGGCCGATTAATTTAAAATCATCATCAACAACCGGAAGTTTTTCAATTTTATTGGCCTGAAGAATACCTTCAGCATCGTAAAGGGATGTTCCTTTTTTTGCGGTAACAAGGTTTTCACTGGTCATCACTTCGGTAATCGGGCGTTTGTTGTTACGTTCGAACCTGAGATCCCTGTTTGTCACAATTCCCTTTAAGACCCCCTCGGCATCGACAACAGGAATTCCACCGATCTTATGTTCTGCCATGTTCTGCTTCGCATCCCTGACCACTGCATCCAACGGGAGGGTCACCGGATCGATTATCATACCGCTTTCTGCCCGCTTAACCCTTCTGACCTTTTCAGCCTGCCTGGCGATGGTCATATTTTTATGTAAGACACCAATCCCGCCTTCCCTGGCCATTGCAATAGCCATTTTACTTTCAGTGACCGTATCCATGGCAGCCGAAATAATCGGAATATTCAACGAAATATTACGTGAAAATTTAGTCTGGATATTAACGTCCCTTGGTAGTACTTCGGAAAAAGCCGGAACGAGCAGAACGTCATCATAGGTTAAACCTTCTCCGACGATCTTATGCTTATGAGATGTCATTGCAATTACGTTTTAATTGCATGCAAATATACGTCTTTTTTAAGTGTGCGGAAATATTTATTTTTAAGCATTTCAATACCGAATGGAAACATACGCCAAGGCACTGCTATATGCCATCCCTTTTTTTGTTGTCCTGGTTCTTTTTGAAATAGGCTACGGTCATTTTGTGAAGAAACAAAAACACAGGGCCATGGATACTATTTCCAGTCTGAGCTCCGGACTAACAAATATTATCAAGGATTCTCTTGGTCTGGTCATCATCATTGTCTCCTACCCGTTCTTGGTTAACAATCTTGCCCTATTTGAAATAAAAGCAACCTGGCTGGTATATGTAATTGCATTTATCGCGATTGACTTCGGGAGTTACTGGAACCACAGGCTTAGCCACAAAGTCAATATTTTCTGGAATCAGCACGTGATCCATCACAGCAGTGAGGAATTCAACCTGGCGTGTGCATTAAGACAATCGATCTCCAACCTTATCGGATACTTCCCAATCCTTCTTTTTCCGGCGGCATTGTTGGGTGTTCCACATGAAGTCATAGCCTTATTGGCCCCTGTTCACTTGTTTGCCCAATTCTGGTATCATACCCAGTATATAGGGAAGTTGGGCTGGCTGGAATATATCCTGGTAACCCCTTCTCAACATCGGGTTCATCATGCTATAAATCCTGAATATATCGACAAAAACCTGGCCGCCGTTTTTTGCGTTTGGGACCGCATGTTTGGAACTTTTCAGGAAGAACTGGAGGACGTAACTCCGGTTTACGGCGTTCTGAAACCCGCTAATACCTGGAATCCCATCCTGATAAATTTTCAACATTTATGGCGATTGTGTGTCGACGCCTGGCATACCAGGAATTTTAAAGACAAGCTCAGGATCTGGTTTATGCCCACGGGTTGGCGCCCGGCAGACGTAGTTGACCGCATTCCACGGGAGAGCATAGAAGACCCATATAATTTTGAGAAATACCGGACTAACCCTTCTATCGCCTTAACCTATTGGTCGGGCTTTCAACTGTTGTTCTCCCTTGGCCTGCTGTTATTTATGTTCTACAATTTTACAAATATCAGCACGGTGTTATTATTGATTTACGGCTTGATTGTATTTCTGGGAATTTACAGTTATACCTCGCTAATGGATAAAGATAAATACACAATAATATTCGAGACGATAAAACTTATTCTGGGATGTTATATCCTATGGAATACGGCAGATTGGTTCGGATTAGCGCAATATATAGACTCCGCTACTTATATCATGCTCACCTACTTCATAAGCAGTTACATTGGCACGATTTACTTCTTATATTTTGAAGATGATTCAGGCCTTAAAGCCCTTTCGGTCGATTAGAGAAGCGGACAGTCATTACAATACCCTTTTTTCTTTTTCTTATAATTCTTACAACATTTCTTGGCCGAATCCAATCCCTGAACAACAAATGCGGAAGTCAGCAAAACGTTATGCGGAATCTTTTTAATTGAATCAGGTGAATTAGATAACATAAGGTTATTGCTCTTCCTGATCGGCTTCAGCAGCGATCATATTTATATCGCGGTCGAATAAGTAATGCCCCGATTTATCTTCGCCGATGATGTTTAATTTATCGAGCAGTGTCCTTGCCACAGCTTCCTCCTCTAGCTGCTCGGTGACATACCACTGCATGAAATTATGCACATTGTAATCCTTTAGCTCGAGGCATTCAAAAATGATATGATTGATCTTGCCGGTAACAAATACTTCGCTTTCCAGAAAGGTTTCAAATAATTCATTCAGAGAATCGAATGAACTCACAGGCTCATCTAATGCGGGTATCACGACATGTCCCCCACGCTCATTTACAAACTTCACGAGTTTTCTCATATGATCTAACTCCTCCTGTGACTGATTATAAAAGAATTCAGCTATGCCGTTATATCCGGTTTCATCGGCCCAGGAAGCCATGGCCAGATATTGCATCGATGCTTTAGCCTCGTATTTTATTTGATCATTTAGCAACTTCTCTATCTCCTTATTCATTTGCTTGGAATTTTGGTGAACCAATTTTACACCCAAAAATAATGATTATTCATAAAGTATATCGCTTAAATGTGGCTTTATTAGTTCGTCTAAAAATAAACTTGGTTAATCACGCAGATTGGCCCAGAATCAGCTCTCACTAATTATGCTACATGATATCATTTCAAGCTTGTTAAAATCTTTATTTAAAATTGTTCTAAATAAGTTTTGAAAATAGAAATTGCAGATTTATTTTTGTCTTCTCGATTTGAATTTTATTTTTAACTAGTCTGAATAAATGATTAAATCATTAACCTACCTCCTGCTCTTTGTTCCTGTAATTACCCTTTCACAAATCAACACTTCAAGTTTAGATTCCATACAAAAACTCGATGAGGTGATTATAAAAACAAATTCGATGTTCGGCAGTAAGTTTGTAGCTGAAAACAGAACAGGATCTGCATATTATTTATCGACTTATGAACTTCAGAAACTCGGCAGCACTGACATCAATCGTGTATTAAATGCCGTACCCGGTGTGACCTTCTACGAAGAGGATGGTTTCGGACTCAGGCCTAATATTAGTCTTAGAGGAACATCTCCCCAAAGAAGTGCGAAAATTTCATTGATGGAAGATGGGGTATTGATTTCTCCGGCGCCTTATAGTGCTCCTTCAGCCTATTATTTTCCGTCGGTCGCACGTATGCAGGCCGTCGAAATATTAAAAGGGAGTAGTCAAATTCAGTATGGGCCATTCACTACTGGCGGTGCTGTGAATATGGTATCCACAGAAATTCCCGAATCCTTCAAAGGCATTATTAAAGCGAGCTATGGCTCTTTTGACACCTCACAATTATATGGTCATGTGGGAGGCGCCAGTAAGAAATTTGGCTATTTGATCGAATTTCTTAATTATAATTCAAACGGTTTTAAAGATCTCATAGACGATCGTAATACAGGTTTTGATATCAATGATATTATCGCTAAACTGAGTTATGAATTGAGTTCGAACAACAACTTGAATCAGCGGCTTGATTTCAAGTTTCACTTCTATGACGAACTGTCGAATGAAACGTATCTGGGACTAAGCGAATCAGACTTTTCCAATTCACCCTTTGAACGATATGCTGCTTCTCAGGTAGATAATATGGATGCAGAACAAGTTCAATATCAACTGACGCACACAATTGATATAGGGGAAAATATTCGGATTGCTACGAATGCGTATACAAATCAATTTTCCAGAAACTGGTATAAGTTGGATGATGTTGTTTTCGAAGATGACACACAAAAAATTGCAACCGTAGTTGCCAATCCGGAATTATATCCGGGTCATATGGGACTTCTGAGAGGTGAATTGAGCGGTTTTGATGATAATTTATTGGTTAAAGCTAACAATAGAAAATATAGGTCTAAAGGCATTCAAACCAAATTCGATTATCATTGGAATGGTGAGCATACATTTAACGATCTCGAAATCGGATTGCGTTATCACTTCGATGAAGAAGATCGCTTTCAATGGGAAGATGGATATGATATTTCCGGCGGAATAATGTCGATCACTTCAAACGGACCAGGCGGATCCCAGGGTAATAGAATAAGCAGTGCCAGGGCCTTTGCCTCTTTCATCACTTACAAGTTAAAAATCGACCGATGGACATTTACTCCTGGTCTTAGATATGAAAACATCCTTCTGGAACGGGAAGATTTCGGCAATGATGATCCTGACAGAACAGGATTTGAACTGTCTAGAAGAAGTAATAATGTGAATATTCTTATTCCGGGTATTGGAATAAATTATAAACTCAATAATGATCTCTCTCTCTTCAGCGGTGTGCACAAAGGATTTTCCCCACCCGGCAATCAACCAAATGAGAGGGCAGAAGAGAGTGTAAATTACGAGTTGGGTTCGCGATTCAGATGGGGAAAATTTAGCGGGGAGGTTATCGGTTTTTATAATGATTACAGCAACCTGCTAGGAAGTGATTTGGCCGCTACGGGAGGTACTGGAACTTTGGATCAGTTTAACGCAGGGCAAGTTCGTGTAAACGGTTTCGAAGTACTTTTAAATTATGACCCCCTTCAAACCAAAAGTAATTGGAGCTTACCCATCTCCTTTGGATATACCCTCACAAATACAGAATTCCTGACCAGTTTTGGTAGTGAAGATGATCTTTGGGGTGAAGTAAGGGCAGGTGATGAATTACCATATATTCCCCAGCAGCAATTAAACGCTTCTATTAGCATCGATCATTCAAGGTTTCAAATAAACTTTAATGCCAGATTTAATGGTGAATTCAGAACGCAGGCAGGATCGGGTTCAATTCCTGCAGACGAATTAGTAGCCTCAAATTTCATCATCGACTTATCAGCTAAATATTATTTTTCATCCAAATTGACTGCCCGGCTGAATATTATCAATCTTCTGGATGAAACCTATGCGGTAAGTCGTGTACCTGCAGGACTCAGACCTGGTCATCCCTTCGGATCATATTTTGGCTTGGAATATAGGTTTTAATGATATTGGTTAAATATTTTCAGTGCTTCATTATAAGCACTCTCAAAGCTCAGCGCATTCAAATTATGGTGTATTTTTTTCGATGTGAAATAACTCAGTAATTTCTCGGTTGGCATATTCCCGGTCAATTCGTCCTTTGCCATAGGGCAGCCACCAAAGCCCTGAATAGCGCCATCGAAGCGCCGGCATCCGGCATTGAAAGCTGCATCGACCTTTTCATACCAACTGGAGGGTGTTGTATGTAAATGCGCACCGAACTCGATTTCAGGATATTGCGGAATCAGATTTGAGAACAGGTAGTCGATAGTCTGAGGCTCTGAACTTCCGATGGTATCACTCAATGATAAGATCTTTATACCCATAGCATATAAGCGTTCGGTCCATTTAGAAACGATCTCAACACTCCAGGGATCACCGTAGGGATTACCAAACCCCATGGAAAGATAGGTAACTACCTGTTTATCATGTTCTTCGGCAAGCGCGATTATAGCTTTCAGAATGTCGACCGATTGATCGATCGTCTTGTGGGTATTTCGCATCTGGAAATTTTCAGAAATCGAAAATGGGAAACCCAAATAATCGATGGCCTCGAATCGGCAGGCATCTTCTGCTCCCCTAACATTGGCAATGATCGCAAGCAATTTACTAGGGGAGGAACTCAGATCCAGACTTTCAAGTACCACGGCGGTATCCGCCATTTGAGGGATTGCCCTCGGTGAAACGAAACTTCCGAAATCAATGGTGTCAAAACCCACACGAAGGAGAGCCTGGATATACTGAGCCTTCAACTCCGTAGGAATGAAATCCCTGATGCCTTGCATAGCATCCCGGGGACATTCAATGATCTTGACATGGTCTTGTTCCCTGGTCTTCATTATGCTGTAAATGTACAGCAATTTTTTGTTGTATCATTTCGGTTTTGATGTGCACAACAACCAAAAAAGCGCTTCTAATCGTAAGGATTGATTCTAATCGTATACTAATACAAAAAACCAATCATGAAAAAAACAATATTCTATATTCTGGCCGGCATATTCGTTCTCTGCAATATTCAATTTTTACAGGCACAATCGACTGCGCGATATACAATAACCTTTACGAGCACCTGGAATTCAACCGATCACGGAACGCTTCCGGGAACGGCACATTGGTCTGATCTCGTGGGTACGACCCATAATAGCGGTATAAGTTTCTGGAATCTTGGCGAACTGGCTTCCCCAGGTATAGAAAATGTAGCTGAGCTTGGAAACAACACGGCTTTCAACTCTGAGGTCAATACAGCGATTTCCGGTGGTACGGCCGATCAATGGCTGGAATCGCCATTTAGCCCTTTCGCTGCAATTAGCAGCGCTACCCTGACTAATATGGTTGTTAGTTCAGATTTTCCTTTGTTAACCCTGGCGTCTATGGTTGCCCCCAGTCCGGATTGGTTTGTAGGGCTAAGTGGTTATTCACTTATTGACGGCAGCAATAATTGGAAAACCAATATGACTCTGGATATGTTCGTTTTCGATGCCGGTACAGAGG